>JABMSA010000528.1 GCA_013202185.1 Planctomycetota bacterium | reverse complement strand
GGCGGGTGCTAATCCTCGATGTCGCGGTCCACGAGATGGCCTCGCCCCTGGCGGCCGAGTGGGGTCCGCCGCCCACGCTCGGCGTGCCGCGCGACGGCCTGGAGGTCGAACGCCGCGACATCCCGCCGCTCGACATCAATCGCGACCCGGCCGACAATAACCGCCTCCTCGCCGAGCAGTTCCCGAAGTGGGAGAAGAACTGGTGGCGCGAGCACACCGGAATCGCGAGCAAATCTCCCCAGGAGCGGGACGCCACCCTGCGGGAACGCAAAGACCCGCTGAAACACTTCCTCGAGGATTATCCCTACGGACTGAAACTGCCCGACGACCTGAAATTGAAGGATGTCCCCCCGGCCTTCGGTGATCTGACACCGGAGCGCAACGGCCGGATGGACATCTTCTACGCCCGGGGCGCCCTGGACCACAAGCTGCGGCTCTACGAAGCGTTCGCGCATCTTCCCCGGGCCCGGATCTCCGAAGCGCGCTTCAGTTGTTCGTTCGGGCCCAATGGGTACCGGCTCAGCGACAACGTCACCCCCCAGACCATGCCCGGGCACGACGTCCTTGTCTACGTCGACATTCCCCATCCGGCCATCGGCGTCAACCAGTGCTACGCCATGCTCGATTACGTCAAGGGCGGGGGAGCCATTCTGTTCTTCGGCGGCGAGTACGCCTTCGGCAAAGGCCGGTATGCCTACACCGTGCTCGACCGCGAACTGCTCCCGGTCGACAGCGCTTCGCTGGACAACCGTTACGCGCCTGAGCCTCTGCCGTTGGAGCCGGGACCCGATTTCCACGAGCTCGGGGTCGATATCGACTTCGCTGACCGGCCCGTGTTCTGGGCCTGGAACCAGGTTGCGTTGCGCGAAGGCGCTGACGTGAAGGTGCTTCTCAAATCCGGCAACCGCCCCATTCTGGTGGGGCGACAACTGGGACAGGGCCGTGTCGCCTGCTTCATGGCCATGCATCGGGGAGTTTCCGGCGATGGGACCACCGCCTTCTTCGAGTGGGCCGAATGGCCGCGGCTAACGGCAGCCGTCCTGCGCTGGTTGGCCCCGGCTGCCGCGGCAGTACGCCCCCGCGGGGCGCTCGTCACGCCGGATGAGATCGCGAGCCTGCGCGATCAGCTCGAGGGCGACCTCATGGAAGACCTGCTCGACGAGGCAATGGCGGCAGAGCCCGACCTGCTGGGAGGCGCGGACGTCGGCCCCGGCGGCGCCAGCGGCGGGGCCGACGTCGCCGAACTTGCCGGGCCTGCCCTCAAGGAGCGGGCGCGGGTGCTGCGCCGTGTTCTGCGAGGGGACGGTCCGGAGATCAGCACGCTGCTGGCTCGGCAACTCGCGGCGGTCGCCAACCTGCCGCCCCGCCTGCGCTTCGACATGCTCGAGTTCATCCGCCGCAACCCATCTCCCGCAGCCGCCGAAGCCGCGCGAAAGTGCCTGCGCGCGCGGGATCCGGCGGTGAAAGCCAGCGGCTACCAGTTGCTGGCTCTGGCAGGCGATGGGTCACTGCGTCGCCACCTCGAATCGCCGGCGCCCGCCCTCGAACTGAGGCCTGCGGACAGGTTTCGCGCTCTTGCCCTCGCCGTTGCTCTCTACGAGAAAGACGATCTGGTCGATCTCGGCAGAACGCGCATCGCATCGTGGAATGCGGCGGAAGCCAGCGCTCGCGACACCTACACCGACGGCAAGGGGTTTTCGATGGCCGCCCCGGAAATCCCGTGCCTCGACTCCGAGGGCCTCTTCGCGCGGGTTGCCTGGTTGGGCTACATGGTGCAATCGGAGCCGGAGGCCTACGCCCGCCAGTTTGCACGGGAGTGGGCCATGTTGGCCCAATATCGCGATCTCTGCGACCGCACCAGCGTCAACCTGTGGTTCGGAATCTCGCAAAGCCCAAGCACCCCGGCCGAACGCCAGCGTGTCAAGCAGCGCACCGAAGAGCTGGCCGCCTTCCGCGATCTGCTCGCCTGGCTCGAGCGCATCACCGAACCACAACTCGCGGCCATCCTGCGCTCACACCCTCAACAGACCGCCGAGGGCTTCGCCCGCGCCCGCTTCCTGCAGGAAGCCAAGCAGGTCATCAACGCCCTGGCGGCAATCCCGCCGCAGGAAACGCGAACCCACCTGGAAATCCTCCAGCAAGCCCGCCTGCCGCTGCTGCGGGCCTTCGCCACGGCGCGACTCGCCGCCCAGTAGCCCTGCCTTCCCGCCTTCATCGGATTACGGCGTGACAAGTCAGGCGGAACCTGTCGCACGGCGCAGATCCGCCTGCGCCGTGGGCTCCGGCGTGACATGGCACCGGCGCTACTCAGGTAGGCCCGGGTCTCCGGCCCGCGGCCCCGTGGCCCTCTGGCAAGCCGCAGCCGTGATAGCGAGTACGTGTTCCCTGATCAGGCCGCGATGTACCGTCGCAACGCCCACGGCATCACGCGGCGGGTGCGGCAGATTCTGAAGGCAGCGGGCTTCATGGACGACGGCGACCAGGTGACCTCGGTCACCACGGCCGACCCCGACGGCGCAGGCCCGCAACAGCGGCAGGCGACCGACTACGACTATGACAGCCGCGGCCGCCGCACCACCACCACGCTGCCCGATGCCGAAACAGTCCACTTCGAGTACCACGACACCGGCGAACTGGCCAAAACCTACGGCGCCCGCACGATCGCCTATACCGACCCCGGCCAAATCGACACCGAAACCTACACCGCCGGCGACCTGACAGGCATCGAGCTCGACCGCGACTTCGACCTTACCTGGAATGTGATTGCCTGCGGTGGCGCCGGCGGCAACGTCGTCTGCACCGGGGGCGACTTCGAACTCGGCGGCACCATCGGGCCACCGTACGCGAT
>JABMSA010000527.1 GCA_013202185.1 Planctomycetota bacterium | reverse complement strand
GCTGCTCATTCCAAACACGGTCTGCCTGATCAAGGGCGCCCCGCATCCCGAAGCCGGCAGGAAGCTCATCGACTTCCTCCTCAGCCGCGAGGTCGAGAGCATGCTCGCACACTCGAAGTCCGTGCAGATGCCTCTGCGTAGTGGCGTTGACAAACCAAAGCACGTGCCCGATTACAGCGACATCAAGGCGATGACGGTGGACTGGGAGAAGGTCGCCGACCAGATGAAGCCGACGGCCCAGTTCATGCAGAAGCTGTTCGTGAGGTGACCCCATCCAGCCGAGAAGCGTCACCGTCGCAGCCCTTGCCCTGTTCATCATCATAGCCGTTGCACCGGCGGCGCTGATGATCGGCGGCTCGTTCTTCCCCGACGGCCAGCTCTCCCTTGCGTCGTACGTCGATGTCCTCAGCGAAACTCGCTCGCTCATCCTGCTCCTGCGCAGCATAGCGATTGCGGCGGCCGTGGCCGGCGCAGGGACGCTCATCGGCGTGCCTGTCGCATTCCTGCTCGAGCGAACGGACGTTCCGTTTCGGCGCACCATCAGCGTCCTGTGCCTGGTCCCGCTGATCATCCCGGCATACATCAGCGCCATCGGCTGGCTGAGTCTGTTCCGCGGCGTTCGAGGGCCGGCGTGGTGCATCATAATCCTTTCGCTTTCGTATTTCCCCATCGTGCTAATTTTCGCGCGTGCGGGGCTGCGCGGGATCGGAGCCGACATCGAAGAATCCGCGCGTCTCACGCATCGCTGGCCTTGCATCTGGCTGAAAGTGACCCTACCCCCGGCATTGCCGCACATTCTCGGCGGCTTCGTTGTCGTCTTCATCTTCGCCCTGTCCAACTTCGGCGTGCCCGCGTTCCTCAGCGTCAATACCTACCCCGTCGAGACGCTCATTCAGTTCGCCGCGTTCCACGACAGCGCGAAAGCTGCGGCCGTCTCCGTGCCCTTGCTGGCGATTTCGATTCTTCTGGTGATTCTGCTTCAACGGACGCTGTCGAACAAAGACTGCGTTGCAATGGGATCCGATGCCACCTCGCCGCACGTTGTCAGGCTCGGCAGGCGCGGATGGCTTGCCTTGGCCTCTCTGTGCGTTTTGCTCGGCGCGTCTGTCGGGGTTCCGCTGGCGTCACTGGTCATCGAATCCGCGTCGGCCGCTGCATTCCGCACGGCCTGGCGAACTGCAAGCGGACAGTTGCTGACAAGCGTGTGCTTATCCGCTGCGGCGGCCACGGTAGGGATCTGCGTGTGCTTTCCCCTGGCGTATGTTATGGCGCGCGGGACCGGCATGAGGCGCGGCCTGGTCGACTTCCTGACTCTCCTGCCGCTCGCCGTGCCCGCGTCGCTGCTTGGCATCGGCCTGATCAAAATGTGGAGCAACCTGAGCATCGCCGGAATCTACGGGACGGCGGGAATTGTCGTCGTCGGATACATCGCCCGTTTCTCGCCGGTTGCGGTGCGCGCGATGTCAGCATCAATTCACCAGATAGACCCGCAGCTCGAGGAAGCGGCGATGCTCGAGCAGGTAGGATGGCTCAAACGTTTGTGCGGGATACTCGTGCCCCTCAGTCGGCCCGGCTTGGCAGTTGCCTGGTCTGCAGTTTTCATCTTGAGCATGGGCGAGCTTGCCGCTACAATGCTGCTGGTGCCGCCGGGCGGCGCGACGATCGCCATCCGGATCGAAACGCTCATGCACTACGGCGCAGGACAGGTCGTGGCGGCCCTGTGCCTGATGATGATCGCGGCCACGCTCGTGCCCGTCGTGCTGGTTGTCGGACTGTTCGGCCGCCCACGGGTATGATCGGAGAACTTCGCATGAAACTCGGCTTGTGCGCTTGTGCCACGATCCTTGCCTGCCTCGCGGGTTGCAGCGAGACCAAGCCGGTGTCGAACGTATTCACCACGTGGACGACGATGGAGTTCGACAAGTGCGCGTCCGCCTGGATCATCATCCGCTATGTTGACAAACAGGCTCAGTTTAAGTTCTTTCCGAAAGGCAGCGTGATCGAGGAAGGCACGCCGTTCGACATCCCCGGCGCCGAACTCACCCGCGCCCACGGCCTGGCCTGTGCCGAGACGGTGATCGGCAGATACAACATCACGGACACTACTGCAGTCAAGCTGGCGCGGATCGCCCACGAAATCGAAATCAATCCCTGGGC
>JABMSA010000526.1 GCA_013202185.1 Planctomycetota bacterium | reverse complement strand
GCCCAAAAAGTTTCTGAAGGGGGGTGCGGGGGGGAAGCTCTTTTCAAAGAGTTCCCTCCCCGCTTTCGGGATGTGTGTGATGATTGAGGATTGAATGCTGGTGCTGGGAGGAAACCTTTCTGAAGAAAGGCTTTTTGTTCTTTGCCGCGACGACCAGAAGGCCGTCGCGGCGGGGGTTAGGAACGTCGGCCGGCGCACACGGGGCACAGGGGCGCGACGTCCTTGTTTGTGAATGCGACGGAGAAGGTGCTTGCGCCGCATGCGCTGCAACTGAGCGGCTCCAACTCCTTGAGCAGCGGGTTCCAGTAGATGACGAGCGGCTTTCGCGCCTGTTTGCGGAAGACGTCGCAGTGTACGGCGAGCGTTTGGAAGCTGAGCCGAATCAGCGCTGCCGGGCGGAGCTCGGCCGAGATAGCATAACGCTCGTCGAGCTCGGCGAGTTTGCGTCCCAGCTCCAGTTTCACGGCTCTACGCTTCGCGCGCTGTTTGTCTTCATCGTCTTGGGCGGTGTTGCGCCGTTTTCTGTTCGTATCCTCTCGCAGCAGCGCGTTGTAGTAATCGCGAAGGCGCTTGCGGTCGCGTTCGAGTCGTGACTCGAGCCGCCCCACGAACGGCGCCGCCCGCCGTTGCATCAGCCTGTGTGCCTGCATTACGGCCGCTTGATATGATGAAGGCGGCGGGGACTGCGGCTGATCCGCCATCTCGAGGTCCAAAGACGAAAGGGGATTAACAAGGGCCACAGCGGCACCGGACGCGGCGTTCACCGTGACGGGGATGACGTCTTCCCATCGATCCTCCGATACTATCGACGCGAGGAAATACCAGGCGTGGTACTCCACCTGCGCCGGCTTGGCATGGCGAACAACGACCTTCGCATTGAGCCAGGTGAATGCCAGCGCGACGGGCCCGCTCATGTCGCTCTGCTTCAGGTAGAGTTCAGGAATCTGGAACAATCCAATCCGCGGCTCCGCTTCCACCAGGGGAACTATGCGATCCAGGAAATCGGTGGCGAGGTTCGCGCACAGCCCATCGGCGTCGGGCCGGTACGACAGGCTCACCGTTTCAGGACAGTGCAATGCGGCGGCTACCTGGAGCGGCAGCACGGCCAGGCCTTCTTCGGATCCGGCCGGCCACTCCACCAGGCCTCCCGACCGTGTAAGGAGAGTTGCGGTGAACCTTCTCAGGCGCTCCTGGATGGTGGCGTTCATTCGTAATCGTCTCCAAATAGGGCTTCGTCCAGCTCCTTGGTCTTGAGATACTGCTCGTGTGCTCCCAGAAGCGACTCGCCCAGTTGCTCAAAGGCCGTGTCGAGCTCGGCGGCGTTCTTCGAGCGCAGCCACAGGTTGAGGATGAGGCTCTCGAATTCCTCTCCGCCTTCGAGGTTGCCCAGGATCGAGCCGACCTCGCCTACAATGAGCTCGAACATTCGGATCTTGTCGTTCAACAGCCGCAGCAGGCGCTCCTCGAGAGAGCCGGCGGTGCAGAGGTTGAAGATGAAGACTTCACGCGTCTGCCCGATGCGGTGGATACGGCCCACGCGCTGTTCGATCCGCATCGGGTTCCAGGGCAGGTCGAAGTTGATGAGCGTGTTGGCAAACTGGAGGTTGCGCCCTTCGCCCCCGGATTCCGAGCAGAGCATCACCGGCATGCGCGTGCGGAAGTCTTCAACCGCCTTGTCTTTCTGGGCGGCCGTTTTGTCTCCCGAGAAGACGGAGAAGGCAATGCCCTCTTGCGTCAGCACCAACGCCAGGCGGGCCAGAGTCATGCGGAAGTTGGCGAAGACGAGGGTCTTGTCGTCGCGGTTGCGCCGCAGTAGCTCCAACAGCTTCTTCTCTTTCGCAGAGAGGCCGATTCGGCGGGCGCGCTCTAGGAGCGCCTGGGCGCGAGCGTCTTGTCCGGCCATCCGCTCGAGCATCGGCACCAGCGCTGCGGGGTGGCTTCCCGTTGCAAGCAGCAGCACGTTCACCTGCATTCGCGTCAGCGGCGGCAGGAGATCGTTGGCTTTTTCCATCTCGTCGGCAGGCTCAGGCTCCGGCTGGTCCGCGTCGGGCATGGCCTCCGTCGCGGCATCCGGTTCCTCGTCCGACTCGACCGGCTTCATAGGTGCGAGGGGCTGATAGCGCCAGCGGAGGTAGGTCTCGAGCAGATGGTAGAGCTTGGCCTCGTCTTCGCACGGCTCGACGACGAATGTCTGGGCGTAGCGCGCCGGCAGGTCGATGCTGACAAGGCTGCGGGTGTTTCGGATCATCACCTCAAGGAGAAGCGACCGCAGCCGCTCCCGGTTGCGTGGATCGCGTGGGTTGCCGCGGCGGACATAAGTCTTCTTGAAATCGCGCTCCGTCTTCAAATGGCCCGGCTCGAGGAGCGTGAGGAGATTATACAACTCGACGAGGTCGTTCTGCACCGGCGTCGCCGTCAGCAGGAAGAGGTAGCGGCGCCGAAGGGCGTTGATCAACTGCCAGTTGCGCGTTGCCCGATTCTTGCAGTGATGCGCCTCGTCGACGATCACCAGGTCCCACGTCTGGCCCGCGACGGCGTCGAAGTTGTTCCTGCTCTTGGCCAGAGACAATGAGGCAAGGACGCGCTCATGCCGGCTCCACCACTGTGGGTTCGAGCTGGCTGTGCCGCTGGTGGCCACGGCGAACTGCAGGTCGAACTTCGAGGTCAATTCTTCCTGCCATTGGCTGACCAGCGCAGGCGGCGTGAGGATCAGCACGCGCCGCACCAGCCCGCGCAGCAGGTATTCGCGCAGCAGCAGGCACGCCTCGATCGTCTTGCCCAGGCCCACCTCGTCGGCGAGCATCACGCGCCCCCGAAAATGACGCAGCACCCGCCGCACCGTTTCAATCTGATGAGGAAGGTGCTCCACACCACGCACGCCGTCCAGGCACAGAAGTTCTTCGAATCCGCGAAGCAGGCTGAGCCGCGCGTGCTCCAGGCGCAGGCGCAGACCATTCGCATCAAGAGTCGGCTCGCCTTGAGGAGGAGGGCCAAACCGCACAATGACAGGTATGCCGCCGGGCGTTCGTCCTTTCAGCTCCTCTGCGCACAAGGACTGCCCCCGGCCACCGGATTTCACCTGAATTGTGTTATCGTTTGTCCACATCGCGGCCGTTCCAGAAGACGTTGGAAATGCAGCGCTCCAACAGCCCGACGATGATCCCGTGCCTTCTCGCGGCGCGGGCCCGTAAAAGCTTGCCGCACGATTGCGGCAGACTCCACTGGTAGCCGTGGCTTCCGAAGCATCTGCTGCACACTATATGATAAGGCTTCGCCGTCGGTTATCAAGGTGGTATTCTGCATTGCGTCGGGGTGAAGCCCGTGGTATGTCCCTCACCCCCGGCCCCTCTCCCACTGGGAGAGGGGTGCCGCGTAGCGGCGGGGTGAGGGTTCATCAAAGGACACAAATGATTTCACTGATTGACTATTGTATGGGCAACCTCGGCAG
>JABMSA010000525.1 GCA_013202185.1 Planctomycetota bacterium | reverse complement strand
GTGGTCGGGGACGGCCGCGCGGCCGAACAGGGCGGGGAGCGACGGGCCGTTCGCGACGCTTGAGCGGGCGCGGCGCACAGTGCGCACGATGACTGCTACAGGCGCGCTTCCAGATGGCGGCATAACTGTCTGGATACGCGACGGAACGTACCATCTACGCGAGACTTTTGCACTGAACCGGCGCGATAGTGCGACGAAAGAGGCGCCGATTGTCTATCGCGCGTACCGGGGAGAGGCCGTGACGCTACATGGCGGCGACGTTGTGGACGGTTTCAGACGACACAAGCGCAAGATCATGGTCGCTGATGTGAGCGCGATTGTACAAAACATGCACGCTGCCGGCGACAAGCCTGCACCCCGGCTGCAGCTTTTCTTCAAGGGTGAGCGCATGGATCTCGCGCGCTGGCCTAACCGCGACCCCGACGACATGCATGGCGGAAAGTGGGCGTATATCCAGTCTGTGCCCGGGAAAAGGCCCACGCAAACGCGGTTCCGATACCTTGGCGACAGGCCCTCGCGCTGGGCCAAGCCGCAGGAGGCGGAGGTGCACGTTTTCCCGAGATACGACTGGCGCGACTGCATCGTCAAAATCAAGAAAATCGATACCAGGAGCAAGGAAATACAACTCGCGGGCAAGGCCGCCTACCCCTTCGAGGCCGGCCGGCGGTTCTACGTGCAGAATGTGCTCGAGGAACTCGATGCGCCGGGCGAATGGTACCTTGACATCAAGGAGGGAAAGCTCTACTTCCGGCCGCCGGAAGAGATGGCTGACGGCGACGTGGTGCTGTCTCGGCTGGACACGATCGTCTCGCTCAAGAACGCCTCGAATGTGACGCTGCGCGGGCTTAATCTCGAATGCTGCGGCGATGCGGCGGCCGTGCTGCGAGGCTGCAAAAACAGCCGTCTCGTCGGATGCGTTGTCCGCAACACGGGCGGCTATGGCGTGGTCGTCGAGGACTGCACCGGCAGCGGCGTGATCGGCTGCGACATCCACGATACCGGGCGCGGCGGGGTGATCCTCAACGGCGGCGATCGCAAGACGCTTACGCCCGGCCGGAACGTCGTCGAGAACTGCCACATTCATCATTACGGACGCATCATCAAGTGCTACCAGTCGGGCGTACACATACAGGGAGTAGGCAACCGCATCCGGCATTGCGCGATCCATCACGCCCCTCACAACGCGATTCTGCTCGCCGGCAACGAGCACGTCATCGAGTATAATCGGGTGCACCACGTGGCACTCGAGGGCGCCGACGTGGGCGCGTTTTACATGGGCCGCGACTGGTCGATGCAGGGCAATGTCGTCCGCTACAACATCTGGCACGACATCTACGGATATGGTTGCCAGCACTGGGATATCTCGAAGGGGACGGTGGGCTACGATGCACCGCACGGCGCGTGGGGCGTGTACTTGGATGACTGCGCCAGCGGCACAACCGTCTTCGGCAACATCTTCTACCGCGTGCCGATGTCGGCCATTCACGTAGGCGGCGGGCGCGACAACGTGATCGAAAACAACATCATTATCGACGCATGTCCGAGCCTGCACCTCGACGCCCGCTGGGACGAATACGCCCTGTGGTATACCCTCCAGAAGGAGCGTCTCGAGGCCATGAACTACACCAAACCGCCCTACAGCAAACGCTATCCCAATCTTTCGAAAGTCTACGACGTCGACCCCCGCCTGCCGATGGGCAACCGGATCGTGCGGAACATCATGGTCTACCGCGACGACAACTTTCGCGGCTTCTGGGCGGCCCGCACGGGCAAGGGAATTGCAATCCTGTGGGAGCTGGAGGACTTCCATCCCGAGACTACGGAAATCGACAACAACCTCGTGTGGCACTACGGCAAGCCGGTGCGTGTGGATCGCAATGCGCTCAAGGAGCCTGGCGGGGTGGTCGGTTGGCAGCAGTGGCAGGCATCCGGCTTCGATGTCCACTCGCTGATCGCCGACCCGAGATTCCGCAACCCCGCAAAGGACGACTACCGCCTACGGGCCGGCTCACCGGCATTCAAGCTCGGCTTCAAGCCGATCCCCGTCGAGAAGATCGGCCCCTACAAGGGCCCGCTGCGTGCAACCTGGCCGATCCACGAGCCCACCGGGCCCAGGCTCGAGGGCATTGTGAAGAAGAGGATATCGCTGCGGGAGCGGTAACGCTTTGCAGCTTACAGGAAGGCTTCCATGTTCGAAGAAACAATCGAATACGCCGGCAGCATCGACGGCCTGGCGGGCACCGCACGCGTGAAATATCACCTCGACGCGGGCAAGCCAGATGTCAAGGTGATCGAGGCGTCGTCTGATATTCCCGTGCGGGTACTCGACGGACCCACGCTGCTGGGATGGTGCACCGACAACGCCCAAAGCCGGGATTTGGCTTGACACCACACGCGATCTGATGTATAGTATGGTTAAAGTTCGTTTCGTTGAGACGAACGTGACCCTGCGGGCCTCGACATGTACCGATAACAAGCGCACCCGCCTGCCGAACCACCCCTACTGATAAATCCTTTCGGCCACACGCTCGCAACATTGCCCCGACTGCCGGGCCTGATGGTGGAGAAAAACGGCCCCGGAAGCCGAGATTCTGCCATGAGGAGCCCGAGCAATGGCCACCATGCCAAACCCCGGCAACAGATGCGAAGCCGGCAACAGATGCGAAGCCGGCAACAAATGCGAAATATGCGGGCAGACCGCACACCTCCGCGTTGTCAGAGGCGCGACGCTCTGCGAAAAATGCTGGCGAGCGGCGAAAGATATTTTCCGTGCAGGTGCCTGCACCATCTGCGGCCGCAAGACAATGTGCTGGCACGCAGGCAACGGTCAGATGGTATGCGCAAACTGCCTCGAATGAGCGCTGCCTGCCGGCGCGACGCCGAAGAAACGCCTTGTTGATGCACCCACCGTGCGCCGGCGATGCACTGTGCGGAGATGATCGACCCACTATCCGGTGGTGATGCGCTATCCGGCGGTGATGCACCCACCGTGCAGCAGCGATGCACCCACCGTGCAGCAGCGATGCACCCACCGTGCAGCAGCGATGCACCCACCGTGCACAGTGATGCACCCACCATGCACAGTGATGCACCCACCATGCGGCGCCAATGCGCCCACCGAGCGGCAGGGATGCAGCCCATTTGCGGCGCCCGTGTTACAGGGATGCGGCGCGCTTGCGCCTGCCGCGCCGCGCCAATGTCACAATCTCAGTGCACTTGGCAAGCAGTGGTGCGTCATCGATGCGCTTCCGGGCGAGTTCGCAATATGCCGGCGAACTATCGACCAGAATGAAATTGCGCTCGAGCTGAGACGCCACCACCCCCACCGTGCCGCTCCCCCCGAACATGTCCAGCACCGTGTTGCCCCGGTACGAGTAGTATCGAATCAGGCGCCGTGGCAGCTCCTCCGGGAACGGCGCCGGATGCCCGATTCGCTTCTTGCTCTCGGTGGCCATGGTCCACACGCTCCGGGTGTAGTCCATGAACTCCTTGTCGGTGATGTCGCACTTCTCTTTGTCGCCCTCGAGCTTGAACTGCCCCTTCGAGAAGGTAATGATGTATTCATGACGCGGAACCACGTGCGGATTGCTGCAGCTTTTCCAACTACCCCAGGCGCAGTGCTTGGCGGCGCTGTTCTTGTTCCATATCACCGTCCCGCGGTAAAGCATCCCCAGGTCCACGCACTGGGTGATAAACGCGCTGAACGTAGGGTAGGTGATATTCTGGCGCTTGTTCTCACCGATGTTAATGCACAGCCTGCCGCCCGTCACCAGCACGCGCAACGTTGCCGACCACACCTCGCGCATCCAATCGAGGTACTTCGTGTAATCGAGGTCGTCGTCGTGGTGCTCGTAATCCTTGTCGAGATTGTAGGGCGGCGACGTAATCGCGACGTGCACCGACTCCGCCGGCAGCGCCGCCAGGCCGTCGAGGACATCCGCGTTGATGATCTTGTTGAGGTAGGGATTCTCGTCGACCGTCGGCGATGCATTCCGTTTGTCATTTCTGGTCGATGTCATGATGCGGGTTCCTTATGTTGTGGCTCGTTGTCGTCGCCTGTATTCCGTATGTGTTTAGCGTGCCTCCGTGCGGCACGCCTTCGTCCTGAAGGGCCACCGCTGGCCTCGCGCCAGTGGCGCCAATGCTTTTGCACTACACAGACGCATAAGAGGAATCCCCCGGCCGCCGGCCTTTCTTCCGAGACTGCCGGGCGGCAGGCTCGGAAGAAAGGCTCCGTTGCCTGCTGCAGGCAACGCCATCCGCCTTCGGCGGATGCGGCGGCCGGGGGGAGGATGGGGTGGGGCCGCTTGGTAGTGCAGAAGCACCGCTCCATCGGCGCAAGGCCGATGGGGGCGTTCCCCGAACTGAGACATGTCATGTTGCACCACGCTAAACACATACTGTCTTCCGAGACAGGCGTCGATCTATCTTCAACAAGCCCGCCTGCCATAGCTGTGCGGCGGACAGATGTGTCGGTAAAGTTTTCACTGCGCGTCGGTCTGTTTCAATAGACTGTCGTGGGGCTGATTGGGCCACTACTTCTACACAGCGCTGCCTTGCCGGCGCCCCCATCGGCCTTGCGCCGATGGAGCGGTGCTTTTGCACTAGCCGAACGAGCAGACACATCCGCCCCCGCCGGCCTCGCGCCGGTGGAGCGAATGCTTGTGCACCACCACTACAAGACCGCGCCAAGGTCATACTCTCCGAACGTTCCCACATAGCAACTGAACTTAAGAACCGGTTTCATGTCACACGCAAACACCACGTTGTTCATGTACGATAACGCGACCTCCAGTGGCGACTCCTCCAGCGAACATCCCAGGGTCAGATGAACATGATCCGGCAAGATGCCTGCCCGCGACAGTCGGTGCCCTTTCAATCGGCTGGCTTTCAGCACCATGCCCTGCAACCTCTTCATCACGTCATCGTGCATCTCCATCCATCGTCCCTCGTTCACCATCACAACATGAAGGTTGTGCCAGTATATTGCGTGCGTTGTGTGCTGCGGGGCGGACAGATCGACATCAGCTTGCTGAATCTGATAGCGTGCAAGCCGCTGTTGTGTGCATGGATCCGCCATCGAATGATGTTCCACCTGGGATGCCAGGTACTGTTCCAGCTTCTCGCGTCTTGTGGATCCCACACTTTGCAACGAATAGTTGCGCTTGAACGGCTTCGGGAATCGATCCCGGATCAGATACTGTAGGCGCCCCTTCACGGACTTGGCGATCTCCACCGGCGGAACCTGCGGCCGGGTGCTGATCAGGAAATGGCTCAGTTGTGCATTTTGGAAGCGATGCTTCAGGATCCGGATGTGGTCTCTTTCCGTCGCTTGATTCAACTCACCCAGCCAGTCGTCGGCTACGGGCGCCGTTCGCCAGAAGACGCTCAAGGCCCAGATGAGCTGGTAGGCCACTCGGCAATTACTGGGTGTGTAGATCGGCTGTGGCGTTTTCATAGTGCAAAAGCATTCGCTCCACCGGCACGAGGCCGGGGGGGGCGGGTCTTTCGTGCATCTGTGTAGTGCAAAAGCATTCGCGCCTGCCGGGCGAGCCGGCAGGGGGCGTGCGTCTTGTCGGTGTCGTTCTCACTCATTTCTGCCCGACGCCTTTCTCAGGTCCTTTATGAATTCCGCATGAGGCGTGATGCCCAACTCCCGTGCCTTCTTCACATCGGCCCATGCCTTGTCATAATCCTTCTTCTTGGCATGTGCCATCGCGCGGTTGTAGTAGGCTTCGGCGTAGTCCGGGTCCAGCATAATGGCCGTGTTGTAGTCTTGTATGGCACGGTCATACTGGACCGTCCTGTACCAGGCGACCCCCCGGTCGTGCCAGACCCAGGGAATGGACATGTACACCCCAATAGCAACCGTATAATCGGGTATGGCAAGGTCGTACTCGCCTTTCTTGCAGTAGGCATACGCGCGGGCGGCGTACTTCCAGGGGACGTACGGATTCAGCTCAAAGGCCTTGGTGTAATCGCGTATAGCTTGGTCGTAATCGCCCTTGTATCTGTAGACCTCCCCGCGACTGTAGTGGGCCTCGGCGTTGTTCGGCGCCAGCTCGATGGCCTTGCTGAAATCGCGTATGGCACTGTCGTAGTCGTCCTTGTCGAGCCAGAGGTTCCCGCGGCCGATGTAGGCATCGACATCGTTCGGGTTCACCTTCAAGGCCTTGTTGTACTTCCGCATGGCGCGGTTGTGCGATGAGTACCACGCACAGCCCGGCAATGCCGATGCGACAGCCGCCAGCAGAAGGATCAGAGCCGCCGTTGATTCATATCGGGCATTTCGAAAAGCCATTTCTTGTTCCGCCGATCGTGGTCCGTGTTGTTTGGCGGGTGCCGTACTCACGACGAACTTTTGCTCCTGCCGCGCGAGGCGGCAGGGGGCGTGCGTCTTGTCGGTGTCGTTC
>JABMSA010000524.1 GCA_013202185.1 Planctomycetota bacterium | reverse complement strand
GCACAGGAAAATCAGAGAAAGGGGCCGACACTAGGGGTCATGACCCCTAGTGCGAGCACAGCAGTTTACCCATCTTGCCATTCTCGTGTGTCTCAGCCGCCGTGCAGGGTTGAGCTAATCCTGGAATCCTCATGTCGGCTTGCGTTTTGTTCTTGCCGCGGGCTCATGGCTCTTGCCCAGGAATATGTGATGTTCCGTGGCGACGGCCTCTTGTCACGGGGCCACCGAATGCTCAAGATGGGGTTTATCAACGCTGCTTCGGGCGAGTGATCCGTTCGTGATCCAGCTCAGGAGGGATTGCCTTGAGTTCTGATCCATCTCTTGCGGCGGCTTCCCGTCAAGACACCGCTCCCGCTTTGACGGACGAGCTTGAACTCTCCGTTGTATTGCCCTGCCTCAACGAGGCAGAGACGTTAGGCAGGTGCATCGAGCAGGCAGAGCGGGTGATGGAGGAAAACGGCATCCCCGGGGAAGTGATCGTCGCCGACAACGGCAGCACGGATGGTTCAAGGGAGATCGCAGAGCGGGTGAATGCTCGGCTGATCCGGGTGGAGGCGAGAGGTTATGGCAGCGCCGTGGCGGGTGGAATTGCAGCCGCACGGGGTCGGTACGTGATCATGGGTGATGCGGACGAGAGCTACGACTTCTCGCACATCCCCCGTTTTCTGGAGAAGCTCCGCGACGGGTACGAGTTGGTGATGGGCAACCGTTTTCGGGGCGGGATCGAGCCGGGAGCGATGCCCGCGTTGCACAGGTATCTCGGCAACCCCGTTCTCACGAGGATTGGTCGCCTGTTTTTCGGCTGCCCCAGCGGAGATTTTCATTGTGGTCTGAGGGCCTTCAACAGGGACGCAATCACGCGGCTTGACTTGCGGACGACGGGAATGGAATTCGCCAGTGAGATGGTGGTCAAGGCGACGCTCCACGGGCTGCGAATCGCCGAGGTCCCCACGACGCTTTCACGCGACGGTCGCAGTCGGCCGCCCCATCTTCGGAGTTGGCGTGACGGGTGGCGTCATCTGCGGTTCATGCTGCTCTACAGCCCGCGGTGGCTGTTCCTCTATCCTGGGATTGCGCTGATTCTGGTCGGTCTGCTGGTGACGGTGTGGCTGTTGCCGGGACCTCGGCACGTGGGACGACTCACGTTCGACGTGCACACGTTGCTTTACGCGGTCGCGGCGATTCTTGTTGGGTTTCAGGCCGTGCTCTTCTCCGTGCTGAGCAGGGCTTTCGCTATGACCGCGGGCCTGGCGCCTGAAACGCCGGTGTGGCAACGGCTGTTCCGTTGGACGACTCTCGAGGTCGGCCTGTTGGCTGGAGGCGCGCTTTTGGCAGCCGGGCTTGTGGGATCATTCTTCGCGGTGACGATCTGGGGAAGCCGGTCGTTCGGTCCGTTAGATCCAGTGAAAGCTCTGCGTCTTGTGATCCCTGCGGCTGGGACGATTGTGCTCGGATGCCAAGTGATTCTGTCGAGCTTCTTTCTGAGCATTCTGGGACTTGACCGAAAGTGAAACTCGTCGGATCGCACGGAACCGCGTGACCGAGTCACCTGTTGGCCATCCGTTACCGCTTCCGGCAGAGCACTTGGTACTGCGCCCCCAGCGCCAGCCGTGCCAGGTACGGTTCAAGGCCGCGAAAAGCCTTGAGAACCCGAGGGAAGATGAAACAGTGATCGGTCCGCAGCACTTCGAGGCCTATCGATCGCAGCAGCGAGCGAGCCTCTCGTGCCGTGAGCATGATGGCATCGCGGTCAAAGGAGACCCTGCTCATCACGTACCGTGTCCCGGGATTCCAGGGGTTGTTCTCCCAGAGAGAGAAGATCCCTCCCGGGCGGAGGCAGTCGGCGACGTATCTTGCGATGGCTGGACGACGCGAGGGCCGAACGTGGTGGAAAAGGCCGTTACAGTACACCAGATCAATCGACGCTCTTGGTTCATATTGGTCAGGCGACAAATACTCGGAGGGGAGTGAAGCGTGGATCTGACGGGCCACCTGCAGGGACTTTGGAGAAACATCGAGACCGACGACCGTCTGTGCTCTGAGCAAGTCGAGAAGGTGAGGTGTAGAGCCCCCGGTACCGCATCCATAATCCATCACGATCTTTGGAGCGAACGAGAGCCGCGAAAGACAGCCTGCAAGCGAGGAGATTCGGCCAATCGCGAAGAACGTCCTGTCTTCACCGGATACGCCGAGCCCCTCGTTCAGTATCCGGTCGTAGTCTCGCACGTACGGATCAAAGTCAGTGTCTTCACGCTTTTCGGACATTCTCGTAATACACGTCAACGATTTGCGGTTATCATGCGGACAGGAAGTGAGCGTTGATTGAAACTGTGAGACCGATGTCCTCCGGCAGGTCTCAGAACGCTGAACTGTCGACGACCTGTCCGTCTTGACGGTTTCCCAGACGGCGGTGAGTCTCCGGATCGATCTTATAGTGAATCACCTGCACTGATCCGTCGCACATCAGCATGTTACAGCCTCCGGG
>JABMSA010000523.1 GCA_013202185.1 Planctomycetota bacterium | reverse complement strand
TTGAGCGCGTGGAGGATGGGCGGTGTGGGGTGGATTGCTACGGATTCGCGACTGCGACGACCAGCCCTCGCCAAGGCTATGGCTGGCAAGGGACGATTCGGATGTCAAGAGGGAGGCGGCAACCATGTTTGATTGGCGCACCCGCCGAATGTGATTCGCGAAAAGGGACTTGATATTCCGCCCCCCCGCGTTATAATGATTGAAACAGACGTGAGCTTTGGAAATGTGCTTGGATCTCATGCTATCCCTGGCCGTTGACATCAGCATATCAACTCAATGAAGGAGCAGACCACGCGAAAGCTATTCGCCCATGCCCTGATCGTCGTCTCTGCCGCCGTACTGTCTGGCAGCTTCCCTGCCGAGGGCAAGGAACGCGTTATCCTGCCCGGGCCCGCCAGCTACGCCAACCCGAGCATCAGCCCCGACGGCACCCGGGTTGTCTACAGCGATGTGCCCACCGGATGTCAAGTATCTGGTCTGGAGCAAGGTGTGTTCCGGCCAGAACGGGCTCCATGTCTCGGCCGACGGCACGCGCATGGGCAGCGAATTCCCCCATCCCAACGCGGGCGTGGCCATCCTGCCCGAGGGGCCCTGGCACCATTACGGCCAGGGATGCGAAGGCTGCCTGGCACCCGACAACAGCTACCGGCCTGGCCTGCGGGCCGTTCGAATCTCGTCTTCCTGTGGGAAGGCAACAAGAAGCAGAATTTCCAGTACGACGTCAACGCCGGCGCGTTCACCGACGCCCAGATGCGGGTGCGAGGCACGGCCAGGTATGACCGCTTCGGCGAGATGGCTCTCCAGGGCGGAGTGGTCTTCGCCGTTGAAGCCGGGCAGTGGATCTACCGGGAGTGCAGCAAATCCAATCAACTCACGGTCGAGGCGGTTGTCCTGCCCGCCAACATCTACCAGGGCTGGCCGGGGGGGCCACGCTCGATCATATCCTGCGGCTCGAGCGGCCGGCCCGATGCCGTCAACTTTCGCCTGGCCCAGGAAGGCGACAAACTGGTGATGTACCTCCGGCAGCGACCCGGTGAAAACAACAGGGGCAGGGTCTCGGTCGAGCGCACCGAGCTGTGTGCCATCACCGACGAAGCGCCCAGCCACGTGGTCGTCAGCTACAAGCCCGGCGAGCTGGTATGCTACCTCAACGGCAAGCCGGCCATCAAGACCGACGCCATCACCGGCACGCTCCAGTGGAGTAGTCCGCCCGGCCAGAGGTGAAGCTGGCGGTTGAGCTTGTTCTGAAACACCCTCAGGGTGACCATCTGAAGACGGGGGCTGGGGTGAGCACAGTTTCGTTACGTTCAGAGCTCTGCACAAGCATGGGTTCCTTGATTCCAGGACAGGCAGATGAATTGCCGACAAGGCGTTCCCACGCCTCTTAAAGTCGGACCGCTCTAATTGTGAGTCACAGCGACCGGTACCAACAATAATGTGTGAAGAAGTACCGCCCACGGAACACACGGAACCGGAATTAAACTCAGGCCAAGTAATACGGGCATGGCGACGTCTGACGGTCTGGCCGGGGAAGCGATCGACGAGGTCATCGAATTGCTGTGATCCATTTCCGATAGGTGGCCGCCAAATCCATGCTGCGCAAGAAGAAGTAGGCCCGGTCGTCGGCCTGCTCACAAGCTTTCAACGTCTCGGCGGCCCCCTTGATGGCGCCGGGAGCATCGCTCGAGGCGGTGCCGGAGAAGATGTTGAGAAACAGCGGGCGGCCTCGCGGCGCGTTTCGCACCAGGTCGCGAATCCATTCGACGCCGTTCTTCAGTTCCACGCTGCCTATGTGGAAAGTTTCACCGTCCATGTGGTACTCATAAGGGCCGATCCCCCGCGGGTCAGTGCCCGCGTAGCCGCTGTTCATCATGTAAGGCTGCACGTTCCACGCCACAGCTTCGGCCTCAGCCATTTGCTTCATGCTGCGTATGCCCGCGCGGTCCAGATAGCCGCGAGCCATGTTGCAGTAGAACTTGAATCCGCTGTAGCGGTCGCTGCCGGGATGCCCGTCGCCCATCATCGCGGCGAACTCCTGATTGCTCGGGGAGGCGAGATACCAGTCGAAAAGCCGTGGTGCAAGATCGATCAGCCCCGGGTTTATCACCCACGTTGCCGGTACCTGCCCGAAGGATGAACTGGTCATGATGGTGTCTGGCATGTAGACGAGCGAGTGCAGGAGGTTGTCGCCGTCGGCGATATGAAACGCTATATAAACGCCGTCGTCACGGATATCGCAGGGCTGTGGGCCGGGCTGTTGTCCGGTGGTTGACGCAAATGACGACTGCACCGTCAGGTTTTCCACGGAGATATATGGTACCATGAAGTATCCCAGGCTCCGGAAAAGATCGTCGGCCCAGCGCTCATCGGCCCACCCCATGACCGGCGTGCCGGGCGGGTAGTCCTTCAGGACGTCTATGTAGTGCTCTCTCTCCTCGTCTTTGGTTACGTCGAGGTAGAAGGTGAAGAGCTTGAGGGCGACCACGTAATCCTTGTTTGCCGCGCCCCAGCTTCGGCCGTCTGTGGTCATGTGCGACCAGGTGAAGGCCACGTGTTTGCAGGCGCCTTCAAACCAGTTTGCCTTCAGCCATTCCAGGCAGCTCACGTTGTTGCGGAACTCATGCTCGCGCAAGTCGGCGATAACGGGGAAACCCTGGTCACTGAGCGCCTTTGCCATGTGGGGTGAGACAACCAGTCCGTCGGTTTGGCCGGCTATTGTGGTAGCTGCTTCGATGGTGGCCGGCTCCAGGGCGGGGTCCCAGATGACAAGGCCATTGATGAGCGCGCCGAAACGATCCACGAGGGCCATGAGGCCCGGCCAGTCGCGGTCGGCTGCGCCTTCAAGGTGCTCGGTCGGAATGTCGCTGAACAGCTCCTCAAGAAATCGTTCAGCCACTTGCGCCTGGCGCTCGCCTCCGCGCTTGTTGTCGTAGCACCAGGTGTTGGCAACGTACACCTTTTGCTCATACTGGCGGTTGACAATCCCCTGAAGGGCGCATGCCGCGATCTGGCCGTCGATGAGGTCGTTGGCAAGGTCCACCACGATCAGCGAGGAGGTGGGCGCGGCGATCTTGGGATAGCTGAAGCTTTGCGTTGACATAGTCTTTGCTCCTGGGCTGTCAGGTGTGCTTCCAGCCGGAAATTTCTCTGCCTACTTGCGCGCCTTGTACTTCTCCAGCTCGATCTCGATAACGGTGCTCAACGTGTCGGGCGCGAGTTCCGGCATGCCGGTGATAATGGTTCGCGGCAGATACAGGTCGCCGCGAAGGACGTCCTCTTCCTTGAAACGCACTTTGGCACCCCCATATAGCCGGACGCTCTTGATCTTCCCCGGAACCGAATTGAGAATCAGCTTGGAGCCGGGCCAGCAATCGCAGTGAAAGTAGAGCGAAACGACGAGGGTTGAGGAAGTGGATGACCGGGGAGGGGCGGAAAGGCTCCTCCCCGGTATAGTGATGTTATACCCAGCCGCGAAGCGTAACTGCTTCTGCGACGCGCGCGACTGCGACGCAATAGGCGGCGGTGCGCATGTTGGTTTGATACTTCTGCGATGCGGCCAGCACGTCGTTGAAGGCCTTTGTCATCTTGACATCGAGCCGCTCATGCACGGTCGCCTCGTCCCAGTAGTAGTTGGATGCGTTCTGCACTTGTTCGAAATAGGAAACCGTTACGCCGCCGGCATTGGCGAGGAAGTCGGGAATGAACAGCACGCCGTTTTGGTGAAGGATCTCATCGGCCTCGGGCGTGTTCGGGCCGTTGGCGAGCTCGAGGCTGATCCTGGCCTTCACGTTGCCGGCGTTGTCGCCGGTCAGCACATTCTCAACGGCCGACGGGATGATGATGTCCACATCGAGTTCCAGGACTTCTTCGTTGGTAATCTGCTTGGTTCCTTTGAAGCCCTTGACGGACCCGGTGCTTGCCTTGTGGGCCTGGACGGCGTCGGCGTCGAGGCCGGAGTCGCACCTGATGCCGCCGCGTGAATCGGACACGGCCACGACGGTGCAGCCGAGCATCTCCTTCGCGAGCTTCGCGGCGTAGTAGCCGGCGTTGCCGTAACCCTGGACGGCAACGGTTGCTTTGCTGAGGTCGAGGTTGCCGGCCTTCGCGGCTTCGCGGAGAACATGCATGCCGCCGCGTGCGGTGGCGTCGACCCGGCCTGCCGAGCCTCCAAGCGACAGGGGCTTGCCGGTTATCACCCCGGGCTGGTGGGTCATGCAAATGGCCTCGTATTCGTCCATCATCCATGCCATGATCTGGGGCGTGGTATACATATCGGGTGCGGGCACGTCGCTGGTAGGACTGACGGTGCGGCACACCTCGCGGATGTATGCCCGCGACAGCCGTTCGAGTTCGCCCTTGCTCATTTGTTTCGGGTTGCAGATAACACCCCCCTTGCCGCCGCCGAGGGGAATATCCACAACGGCCGTCTTCCAGGTCATCCATGCGGCGAGGGCTCGGACAACATCGATGGTTTCTTCCGGGTGAAAACGAATGCCGCCCTTGCACGGGCCACGCGCATCGTTGTACTGCACTCTGAATCCCTCGAACACCTCCACGTGTTCGTCGTCCATCCTCACCGGCAGCCGGAAGTGCAACTCCCGCCTCGGAACCCTGAGCACTTTGCGGAGGGAATCATTGAGATTCAACAACTCCGCAGCGGCATCGAACTGTCTCTGAGCGATCTCAAATGAATTGTGCTTACCCATCATTTTCCGGTCCTCCGGTGTTATTTTGCGATCATCGTTTGTTTGCCACACAGAACAACACTGATGCGGCAAAGGAACCCTTATTGTACACAAACGCAGATCGCAACCAAGCAAAAAATCAGACTAAATGAAACCCGGCAAATCACAGGCAATCGACACTAATTTGCCATGATGATTTCATGGGCTGATCGCGAACCCGGCGACCTTGAAGCCCGTAGACAATCACCGAATGGCTGATTCGGTTGCAACTGCTCCGCCCCCAACGGAAGCACATACGGCAATTATTGCCGCAAGCCACAGTGGCCCGGCACGCGGGCCGGGCGATGTCGCCCTTTGCCAATATGCGGCAGAAAAAGCCATAATTGCCCCCTTGAAATGCAATGCGGCGGCGGGTATAATATATGGCGACTGGATGATTACACCACTACGGAGGCCCGCAATTGGACACGATAACAAGAAAAAAAACCATTGCCATACTTCGCGCGCTGGACAAGGCCGGGCGGCCGCTGGGCGCCACCCATCTTGTTCGCGAGCTTGAAGTGATGGGCGTTGACATCAGCCAACGCACAGTACGGTATTACCTGTCGGCTATGGATCGCGACGGGCTCACCCGAAGCTGCGGCCGAACAGGTCGCGAGATCACGCCGCTTGGAACAGAAGAACTGTCCAACGCGTTCGTGACGGAGAAAGTGGGGTTTGTGTCGGCGAAGGTGGACGAGCTTTCCTGCCAGATGACATTCGAGCCGCGCCGCTGCCGCGGTACGATCATCCTGAACGTTTCGACCGTGCCTGCCGACCAGATAGGCGACGCGGTGCGCGAAGTGAATGCAACCTTCGAGGCGGGCCTGGGCATGGGGCGCTATGCAATCATCGGCCACCCGGGCCAAACGCTGGGCCGCCTGCGCGTGCCCGACGACCGATTCGCGATCGGCACGGTGTGCAGCGTAACGCTCAACGGCATCCTGCTTTCGGCCGGCATCCCCGCGGCTTCGCGATTCGGAGGGCTGCTGGAGCTGGACGACGGCCGGCCGGTGCGGTTCACCGAGATGATCCGCTACGACGGCTCGAGCCTCGATCCGCTGGAGATTTTCATCAGCGGGCGCATGACGAGCGTGCGCGAAGCTGCAAGAACAGGGCGCGGGATCATCGGCGCCGGCATGCGCGAGATTCCGGCGGTTGCCGTCTCGAGGGTCCGCAAGCTGTGCGAAAAGCTCGACGCCATCGGCCTGGGCGGCGTGATAGCCGTGGGCAAGCCCAATAGGCCACTGCTCGAGGTGCCGGTGCCCGAGGGCCGGGCGGGGCTGGTCGTCATCGGCGGGCTCAATCCTCTTGCGGCGGCGTGGGAGGCCGGCATCGACACGCACAACAAGGCGCTCACCGGCCTGTTCGAGTTCGAGCAACTGGTCGAATTCAGCCGGCTCGACGCCCAGGTGAACGCGCCGCCTGAGGCCCGGTCCTGAGTACACTCGAGCCGATGCAAATGATGGAAGCGGCGGCTCGCCGCGACAACATGACGGCAACCTTGCTGCGTGTGAAAAGAAGAAAAGCCCCGCCCTAAAGAACGGGGCTAGGCGTCGGCCGTCTCCGCCAGATGGCGGATACGCCCAACGTGAAGCCCCATGAATGGGGCTACAGAGCATGAACGAATCGATATTGCAGCCACTCGCCTAAACGCGCGATGCTCTCTGCAGCCCGCTTTAGCGGGCTTCGCGGCCGGTCTCCAGGCCGGCCGTTTAGCCCCGTCCTTCAGGGCGGGGCACTCAACACACCCGAAATCATCATTGATACAAGACGTCACCGCATTCGACGCGTGCGGTGTCTGCTTCAGTGAAGTCGGCGCGCACCCGCGGTCGCCGGCGGTTCAAATCGGAAGGCGCTCGATGATCTGCTCGGCGGCGCGGATGTAGTTGTGTGTCTTGAAACAGCGCACGTGCAGCAGGAGCGTATCGAGCCAGTAGATGAGTCTTCGGCGAGGGTAGCCGGCGAGCGGCGGATGGACGCGGTGGTATATCTCGAAGAACTCGGAGCCGACGGTCTGCCAGATTTCAAGATAGGCCAGCTCAGACTCGGCGTGCCGGTATGATCCGCCGCCGTCGACGAACCCGCTGAGAGACGCGGCGCCGGGCTCGCCGCCGACGATTATGTTCGTGGCCCAGATGTCGCCATGCACAAGTGTGGGCTGGCCGGGGGCGTCGAAGATTTCGTCGAAGTGATCGAGCAGTTCCGCGACGCGGTCGAGACTTCGCCGCGAGACCAGCCCCAGCCTGCAATTCTCATCGTACTCTTCCTGCACGTCTGCCGCGAAATGATCCTTCCATCTGGCGTGTTGGCTTGTTTCGTGGATCGATCCGAAGTGCGGGCCGGTGTGCGTGTGGAGGTCGCTTACTGCCTTGGCGATCTGCCGCTCGAGGTGCAGGCGGTCGGCGGGCGTCATCCATCGCGACGCGTCGCCGAGGTTCATTCCGGGCAGGCGCTGCATCAGGAGATACGAAAAGGGAACGGCCTCGCACGAGATATCGACGCGGTAAGGATGGGGCAGCGGGAAGGTGGTGTTTTTCTGGAAGAAGCGGAGGGTGGCGTGCTCGCGTTGCAGGTGCTCCTGCGGCTGGTGGGCGGCCTTGATCACGACCGGCGAGCGCGGATGATCGAAGCGGATTTCGACGACGGTGTTGCAGCAACCGCCGATCAGGGGCGTGAGGGCGACAACGCTTGCCGCCTCGCCGAGCCACTCGCCAAGGATTTTCTGCGCGTGCTGCGTGGTTATCTGCACCGGGGGGTTGAGCGGTGTGTCGGCCATGCTGTCATTATAAATGCCGGGCCGCTCGTGCAAATGTCATTTCGGGGAGTGCGTCAGTTGAGCGGCGTTGTGGTGATGGGCCAGTTCAGATTGCCTTGGTGATGGATATGATTTCGTATTCGGGTTTGCTTTCGGAGAAGTCGAGCACAGCCTTCTCGCCAACGCTCTTGCCGAGGAATGCTGCCGCCAGCGGTGCGAGGTACGAGATGATGCCGTTTTCCGCGTCGGAGTCCCACGGGCCGAGGATAGTGTAGCGTTCGCTCCGCTTCTTGGCGGTGTTTCTGATCTCGATTCCTGTGCCTATCGACACTGTGTCGCCGTTGACGCTATCGGTGTCGATGAGTTTGGCGCGTGCGAGTTCGTCCTTGATGCGCTCGGCTTTGCTCATCAGGATTGTCTGCTGCTCGCGTGCGGCGGCGTATTCTGCGTTTTCGGAGAGGTCGCCGAAGCTGATGGCTGCGCCCAGGGCTTTCTGATTCTCGGGGATCTCTTCGTTGATGACGCGGCCAAATTCTACCTCTTTGCGGCGCAGGCCCTCGAGCGTGGTGTATATTACGTCGTCCTGGGCGTCTATTTCGGCGGGAGGCGGTGCAACGCCGGGATGCTCGGCGATGACCATGGCCATTATGTTGTCGACGGTGTTTTCGGTGAGGCCCTGGTATACGTTTGCCGCGTGATAGATTCTGCGCGCCTCGTCTTCGGAGCTGTCTTCGATGATTTGCCGGATGTGCTTGAAGTCTGAGACGGAGATGGTGTCGCGCGCCTTGGCGAGCAGCTTCTTGCGTGCGGCGGCCGCTGCTTTGCTTTCGCCCATTTCGCCTCGTGAGAGGTCGTTGACGAGGGTGAAGAGCCTTTCGACGAGGTCGATTTTGCTGTGTTCGCCGAGCACGGCGGGGTATTTGTCCATGAGGGCGGCGCGGCACAGCCAGAGGTACACCTCGATGATCTCGTTCGATTTCGCGAGTATCTGTTCGAACGCCTGGGTGAGCTGCCTGTGTTTTCCGGCATCGAGAAGCTCCTTGGCGGCGAAGTCCCACAGGTCGCTGCTGCCCAGAAAAAACGTCTTTGCGTATATGTCTGCCCACTTCTCGGGATGGAGCTGTTTGAGCCTGAGGAGCGCCCGGCGCTTGTAGGTGGTCTTTCCCATGCCTTCGACTACTTTGATTGCGGAGCGGGGCGTGAAGAGGTCTTCGAGTTTCGGCGGGTCGACGTCGAGCCCGGTGCAGAGGCTCTTGAGATCGTCGATGATCAGGGCGATCTGCACGATTGCCGACGCGTCTTCGAGCCCCTTGGCGGCTTCGAGCATTGTGCGCGCCACCGGGCCGAGCGAGTCGGGGGTGCGCTCGGCCGCCTTGAGGCTGGCGGCGTACTCTTCGATCAGGGTTATCTTGTCTTCAACGGTCCTGGCGGCCGCGATCTTCTCGAGGATTTCATCCTGGTGCGACACCGGTTCGTTGCGCAGCTCGATTACGGCCGACGCCCCCTTGGGAACGGATAGGTAGGGGTCCTTGAGCGCGGCCTTTTTCGCGGAGTTCCACCACTTGGTCCAGGCCGATGGCTCGATGACGCCGTCTGTGATGATGGCCTTGATCTTCTTGAGGTCGCCCTTGCCGCCGAGATCTGTAAGGAGCAACTTGATAAGACCGACCCCGTCGGCCTCGGCCTGTTTCCTGAGTTTGTCGGGATCGTCGAACTTGAGCGCCATGAAGGTGCCGGGTGCGAAGGTCTCGAGTATCTTCGCCGCCATTTCGAGCGATACGGTGTGGTTCTTGCGCGTTTCGAAGTCGACGGTGAGGGCTTCCTGGTCGAGGTCGATTTCCGTTACGCGGCCCATGCCCCATCCGTTGGGGTGGTTTACAATGTCGCCCTCTCTGAACTTGAGAAACGTTTCGAGCTTGGGCGCCGTTTCTTCGATGCTTCTCGGGCGCATCAGCCCCGACTTTCTTATGGCCTGTTCGACGAGGGGGTGATCGGCGTGGACCTCGCGGTAGTGGGCGGCCATTTCCTCCTTGAGTTCCTCCTGCATTGGGAGCAGCCTTGCCGCCTCTTTGAGTGCAGATGCCCGGCCGGCGTGGTTGGCGGTTTCTCTGTAAAGCCTCACCAGTGAGAGCAGCAACGTTCCGGCGAGAATGTTGCGCCTGAGGCCCTCCATCTCACTTACCATCATCAGGAAGTTTTCTGTGTTGTCCGGCTCGAGTGTTGCCAGCTCGGTCCAGATCTCTTCGATGTCTTCGAATGCGCCGCTGCCGATGGCGGACGCGAAAGCTTCATGATAGAACCGAATGAGTTCTGTGCGTTCGGATTCGTCCACTGTGATTTCCCGCGGAAAAAAGCCTCCCACTTGAATGGGAGGTGAGGAAAAGATTGCGATCAGAAGATATTGCGTGTGCAGCGTGCTACCCGCTATATGTATACTACACCGAATGGCCGCCGAAATCAAGAAAAAACAGGCGCAGATTCCGCCCGCAATCGACGGTCTCTTGTGCCGCGGCCGTCATGGTCTCTCGGGCAAACGCCGTTAGCCCGTTTATACCGACGAGCGCCTTCGCTTGTCGCCCCGCCTTCTCAGCGGGTCTTTTCGGTGTACGGGCAGAGGTCGCTCACCGGGCAGATGGGGCACCTTGGCTTGCGGGCGACGCAAATGTTGCGGCCGTGCCATGTCAGCAGGTGCGACATCTGCGTCCATTTGCTTCTCGGGGCAAGCTCCATCAATTCCTTTTCGATCTTGTCGGCATATTTTTTTTCGACGTTGTGCCTCGAGGCGAGGCCCAGCCTGCCGGCCATCCGCAGCACGTGGGTGTCGACGATCACCGCCGGCTTGCCGAAGGCATTGCCCAGAACCACGTTTGCCGTCTTGCGGCCCACGCCGGTGAGCCCGGCGAGAGAGTCGATGTCGTCGGGCACTTCGCCGTTGTGTGTTTCGACCAGCTCGGTGCAGGCGGCTTTGACGGCCTTGGATTTGTTGCGGAACAACCCTATCTGCTTGAATGCGTCCTGGAGTTCTTCGAGGGTTGCCCTGGCGTAGTGCTCGGCCGTTTTATATTTGGCGAAGATGTCCGGGGTGGTTTGGTTGACCCTGGCATCGGTGCACTGTGCGGCAAGGATCGTGGCCACGAGCAGCTCGAGCGGGGTGGAATAATCCAGCAGAACGCGCGCGTCGGGGTACTGCTTTGCCAGGCGGCTGATGATCTGCGCTGTGCGCCGGCTTCTTGCTTGCTTGCTTTCGGGCATGCGTCTGCCTCGCGTGCAACTGTTCCCTAAAGGATTATCGGCCCTGTCGCTGTGCGGTTGAAGCGGGCCTGCGGCCGTTACGCTTGCTGGTTGGCGAGGTCTATTACTATGCGAATGCGTTCGGCGATGTTTGTGAGGTGATCGCCTACCTTTTCGAGGTTTGCCACGAGGTCGAGGAATATGACTCCGGCCTGTGCGTTGCATTGACCCGCCTCGAGGCGCTCCACGTGTGCGTCGTGAAGCTCCTGGTCAGACTTGTTGATTATTTCTTCGAGCTTGAGGGCTTTGTCGGCCGGGGCGGTGTCGCGGTTTTCGATGCCGGCCAGCACGCTGCGAAATTGTTCGCGGACCACTCCGAACATCTCGTCGAGCGCGAAGAAGGCTGTGCCGCTGAAGTCGAGCTTCTTGGAGTTCTTCAGTTGGGCCAGCTCGAAGATGTTCTCGGCGTGGTCGCCGATGCGCTCGACGTCGTTGACGGCATGCATCAGCGGGCCGAGCATCCTCGATTCCGCCTCGCCCAGGTGGTGCTGTGAGAGCTTGACGAGGTACTCCGTGATGTCGGCCTGCAGGTTGTCGATGTCGTCTTCGCGCTTCTCAAGCTTCGACTCGAGGCGTGGGTCGAAGTTTTCCATGCACGAGAACGCATCGGAGATGGCCTCGAACGAGAGGTTCGACATGTGCCCCAACTCCTTGATGGCCTGCTCGAGGGCGATGGCGGGCTGGCTGAGCAGGCGGGGCTCGAGATACGTGAGCTTCTCTTCTTCCTTGAGCCTCGGAATGACCGCGTTGCAGATGCGGACGAGCGGCCCCACCAGCGGCACGAACAGCAGCAC
>JABMSA010000522.1 GCA_013202185.1 Planctomycetota bacterium | reverse complement strand
GAACAGAACATGATCCGCCCGTCGGGCATATAGGTGGGCTCGATGTCGTCGAAGGGGCCGGACGTGAGTTGCCTCAACTCCGTACCGTCGACGTTGATCTCAAAGAGGTGGTAGTATTCGGCACCCGCTTTGCGCATGGAGAAGAGGAGCTTCTTCCCGCAATAGTGCATCTGCGGATCCCGGATGCCGCCCTGGGGATCGTCGAGGATCACCGTCAGCTTGCCGGTGCGAAGGTTCAGCCGGCACAACTGCCCGCCGTCGCCGTAAAGCTTCGTTTCCGGGCTGGTAATATACCAACCGATGTTCGCATACCAATGCCCATCGCGGCTCTTCTCTCGAACCGTAAAGAGGATCTCCTCCGCGCCTATGCTGGCCACCAAGGCGGCACGGCGCCGTGCCTGCAGTTCACGCCACTTGGCCTGGGCCGCCTTCTCGATGTCGGCCGGCAGGTCCATCTTCAGAAACGTCAGCACGAAATTGCCCTTGGTTCCTGCTGCGGCCAAGGCGTCTCGCCCCGGTCCCGTCTCGGGAAGACGGGCGTCTTGGAGCACGTCGAGGCGCAGGCCCGTAAGGCGGCCGGGTGAGGCTCGGGCAATGACGGTGTAAGTGTCGTGATCCGGATTCTCTCCGCCGGCCAGAATCGAACTGTCCGCGTTGATCGTCAGCGCGGCGCCCGCCGCGCTGGTAGCGCTGTCCGGCCTCAGCAGGATCCAGTGGCTCGCCGGCCCGACGGCCGTATCGCCGGTGATCGAAAGCCGGAACCTGCCGAGGTTGAAATTGGCAATCGCCGCGTGCTTCAGCGTGAACGTCAGTGGGGTTTCGCGGCGCAGCGAGATCCCGACCGCCGTCTCGAAAGTGGCGCTTTGATCCATGTGGGTTTTGGGATGGATTGCCCAACCGGCCGAGTCGTCGACCAGCACGTTGGCAACGGGAAATCCGCCCTGTTGGAACGTCGCCTTGGCGTTTTTCAAGGCGACTGCCAAGACTTCCCGAGGCGGCACAGACACGCCCGAGAAGAAGATCACCGTGCAGAGAACCGCTGTCGGTAGCGAAGTTTTCATGCTCGCTATTGTATGCCGGTTAGCCTAAGCAGGAGTTGGAATGGGGTCGGGTAGTACCAGCGTCGCCTCTGTTTCGGCGGGCGGGAATCGTTTATGGTCATGCCCTCCTGAGGTGGAGTTCGATACGCCAGTTAGTATAGCAGGCACGTGCTGCCGCGTGAGTAGGGTATTGCCGAGCGGGTAAAGGGCGCATTCGGAGGCTGGGCAGCCCCAGCGTTTCAGGAAACCTTGGATTCTTAACGCGTTCTCGGCCCGAATCTGGTCGATCCCGACGGAGGTGTCCCGGCCGACGGGTAAGCGAGGTCAAGTGATTCCCCCCGCAAACGCCTACCCCGCAGCGACAGCCCCTCCATCGCATGGACCACCAACGCCCGCAGGATCGTCTTCGAGGTGAAGTCGGTGTTCCGCCCGCCGCGGCCTCCCTGGGAAAGCTTCTTGAGGTCCATGTGGACGCGATCCAGGATCTCCGGATTCTCGTCCAAAAGCCGGCTGATCCCCTTGTACTTCTCGCGATATTCGCGTACCGTTTTGGGCAGGTGGTCGTTGTTCCACTCAAACGGCAACACGGCTTCCCTTTTGCGACGCATCCTTGCTCTCCTTTGCTATTGGCTAGGTCGAATACCCTCAGGATAAAGATGCGTCCCTTTTCTTCAATCCCAATTGACAACACCAACGCCGATACCTTCGGCAACAGAAACGAATCAGCGTTCACTCAAGGCCGTTCGCGACGCGCGGCCGTGAACGGTTACCAAGAATCACACTGAAATCTGCGAACCTTCGAGAAAGGAGGATCTGTAAATGGACATCAGCAAGAATGAGCTACTTTGGATGTACGAGCGCATGCGCTTGATCCGGGACTTCGAGGAATTCCTTCACGCGGATTTCGCTGCTGGAAACATCCCCGGGTTCGTCCACCTTTACGCTGGCGAAGAAGCCGTTGCCGTGGGGGTATGCGCTAATCTCACCGATGATGACTTCATTACCAGCACCCACCGGGGCCACGGCCATTGCATTGCCAAAGGCGTACAGATCAAGCTGATGATGGCTGAAATCTATGGCAAGGCTACTGGTGTCTGCAAAGGCAAGGGCGGCTCAATGCACATCGCCGATATGTCCAGAGG
>JABMSA010000521.1 GCA_013202185.1 Planctomycetota bacterium | reverse complement strand
CCATCCAGACTCTGCATGATGCAGGCCGTTTCTACGTGGAATCGGCTTGTGCGCGAGAGGCATGTGCGGCTGCCGTCGTGAGGTGGGTCATGCAGTTCAAGGTTGACGAAAACCTGCCGGTTGAAGTTGCACGCTTGTTGGACGAGCACGGACACGACGCCAGAACGGTACACGAACAGGGCCTTGCCGGCGGAAAGGATAAAGTGATCGCAGGCATTTGTCTGAATGAAAAACGTGCCCTAATTACACTGGACACTGATTTTGCAGATATTCGCACGTACCCACCAGCCGATTTCTTCGGACTCGTTGTCCTTCGCCTGAAAAGACAAGATGAATCTCAAGTGCTGTCAGCAGTTGCTCGCCTCGTAAAGATTCTGGATGCCGAAGCCCTGGTGCGTCACTTGTGGATCGTTGAGGAAAACAACATAAGAATCAGTGGCGGGGGCGATTTGTAGATACATCGCAACAACGAACTCGGCGCCCCCTCCCCCATCAATAATCCGCCACGCTGCCATCCCTCAGCCTCGCATCCGGCCAGCCGAATTTGTACCTCGCATCGGCGTTCCTTTCTGCTATTGCGGCCTCGTCGATGTCGACGCAAAGGCCGATTCCCTCGGGCAGTGATGCGTTGCCGGCCTTGTCGACGGTCCAGTGCTTGCGGGCGATCTTGGCGAGGGCGGCGTCGTGGTAGCATTCGTGGATGAGGAAGAAGGGAACGGACGCGGCCACGTGGAAGCTGGCGCTGATGCCGAGATACGATTGGGTGTTGTGCGGGGCGAGCGGGACGTGGTAGGCTTCGGCGAGGGCGGCGATCTTTTTCATCTGACTGATGCCGCCCGTGTAGCCGACGTCGGGCTGGAGGACGTCGATCACCTGCTCGTGGAGGTATGGCAGCACGCCCCAGATCGTGCGGTCGCGTTCGCCGGTGGCAAGGGGCACGCGCACCGAGTTGCGGATCTTCTTGGCCACCTCGATGTTGTCCGGTAGCCAGGGCTCTTCGATGAACAGCAGGTCATAAGGCTCGATGGCGTTGGCGAATTGAATGAGCGTTGCGACGGGCAGCATCGAGTGCGCGTCGAACATCACGGCGCCGTCGGGGCCGAGCCTTTCGCGCGCCTGCTTCACCCGCTGCACCATGGCGTCGATGGCCTTCGGGCCGCTCGAGTGCTCGTGCGAGCCGCCGGGCGTCAGCTTGGTGGCCCTCGCCGACGGATAGACGCGGATCTTCTCGCGCGTCGGGCCGCCCAGCAGCCGATAAACCGGCACCCGCCATAGCTTGCCGGCGATGTCCCACAGGGCCATATCTATGCCTGCGATGGTGTGCACCATGAACGCCCCGCCGCGCTGGTTGCGGTGCGACCGATACATCCGCTGCCAGAGGTGCTCGATGCGCGTGGGGTTCTCGTTCTTGAGTATCTGGAACATCGACCTCGCGAGCGTTGCGGCCGTGTTCGGCTCTATGCCCTTGATCTCGCCCCAACCGCTGACGCCGAAGTTTGTCTCGATCTTCACATACACGCGGTCGCCGGCCGGGTGCGGCTGCAGATCGGTGACGCGGATGCCGGAGGCGCTGTCCTCGACGTCGGAGGCGGGGCTGTCTTCGGCGAACAGAATCTCTGGAAAGAGGGCGCCACCCGCCGCGAGCGCACCCGCCGCGCCAAGAGATTTCAGGAGCCGGCGCCTGCTGACGGTTGACGGACGTTTCATCTCATTGTGGTGGTATTGGGCCATTAGTAATCCGCCACGCTGCCGTCTTCGAGTCTCGGGCTGCTCCATCCGCGGGCCCCTTTGGGCACTTCGGCTGCGGTTGCGACGAGGGCTTTTTCGTCGACGTCCACGCACAGGCCCACGCCCTCCGGCAGCGATGCGTAGCCGTTCTTGTCGATGGTCCAGTTCTTGCGGGCGATGTTGGCCGCCTGGCCGAGGTAGCCCTCGTGGATCAGGAACATCGGAATAGAGGCGACCACATGGAAGCTGGCGGTGAGGCCGAGCGCCGACAGGCCGTTGTGCGGTGCCAGGGGCACGTGGTAGGCTTCGGCGATGGCGGCGATTTTTTTCATCTGGCTGATGCCGCCCGCCGGGCCGACGTCGGGCTGGAGGATGTCGACCACGCCCTCGTGCAGATACGGCAGGAGCCCCCAGATGGTGCGGTCACGCTCGCCGGTGGCAAGGGGCACGCGCACCGACTTGCGGATTCTCTTGGCCACTTCGATGTTGCCGGGCACCCAGGGCTCCTCGATGAAGAGCACGTCGTATGGCTCGATGGCGTTGGCGAATTGAATGACGGTGGCCGGCGGCAGGCAACTATGTGCGTCGAACATGACGGCGCCGTCGGGGCCGACCTGCTTGCGGATCTGCTTGATGTGATCGACCATGCCCTTGATGTCGCGCGGGGTGCCCGAGAACGGCCGGGGGCCGCCGGGCGCGATTTTCTTCGCCTGTGCCGTCGGGTAGAACCGTATCTTGCTGCGTGTGGGGCCGCCGAGCAGACGGTAAACGGGCACGCGGTGCAGCTTGCCGGCGATGTCCCACAGGGCCATGTCGATGCCGGCTATCGTCGATACCATGAACGGTCCGCCGCGCTGGTCGCGGTGGGCGCGATACATCTTCTGCCAGAGGTACTCGATGCGGGTGGGGTTTTCGTCCTTGATGGCGTTGAACATCGACCGTGCCAGCATTGCGGCGACGGGGAGGTCGAGGTGCTTGATCTCGCCCCAGCCGCTGACGCCGAAGTTGGTGTTGATCTTGAGGATGACGCGCCCTGTCAGGACGAACGCGTGCAGTTCGGTCACGCGGATGTTGGTGGCCTTGTCTTCCACTTCGGCGGAGGGGTTATCTTCGGCAATGCCGAACGCGGGCAGCAGTGCAGCGCCGGCTGCGGCCGCCCCGATTGATTTCAGCAGCCGGCGCCTGCTGACCGTCGGTCGATAGGTTGGATGTTGCATTGCAGTCTCCTTGTTCCAGCGCGGCCGGAATTGGCGGGCCTACCGCTTGCTCAATTTTTCGTAGCACTCATTATAGTACAGCGCCGCCTCCACCGGAGTGTTGGGCGGGATGTGGTTGCCGACTGCCATGAAGTAGCCGGGGCAGTTTTTGCCGATGTTGATGCATCGCTCGACTTCGGCGCGGATATCGGCCTTGTTGTTGCGAAGGAGGATGCGTGTGTCGGCGTTGCCGATGAAAGCGTGCGTTTGGCCGTAGCGCTCGGCGATGTATGCCATGTCGGTGAGGGGCTCGAGCACGAAGCCGTGCACTCCGCAGCCGACGAGGTCGTCGATGAACTCGGTGTAGTTGCCGTCGGCCGTAAATATGATCTTCTTGCCGCTGTCGATGAGCGGGGCGAAGTATTTCTTGAAATTGGGGAAGACGTATTTGCGGTACCAGTCGGGCGAGATGAAAGGGCCTTCGGTCCAGACCATGTCGTCGTGGATCATTACTACGGGCACGTCGGCGTCGGCGAGTGCATCGAAGTATTGCTGTATCCACTCGGCGTAGCGGTTGGTGAGCTGGCCGAATCGCACCTGGTCGGTGCCGGCGGCCAGCAGCAGCATCTCCCATCCGAAGATGTCGATGAGCCCCGAGATGCAGGTGGTGTAGATTCCGGTCATGTTGACGCCGTCGGGCGTGCCCTGGCACATTCCCTTGTAGCAATCTTCGAAGAACTTCGTGATTTCTTTTTTGTCTCTCGTGCCGTATTGTTCCCACATGTCAAGGTTGAGGGCTTCTTCCGGATCATCGTAGAGGTTGGTGATGTTCGGGTTGAAGTCCGTGCCTTTTTCCGCGTAAACCGCGTGGCCCATGCTGGAGCATTTTCCTTCGAATATTCCGCCGGCGATGTTGGTGGCCCAGAAGAAATCGTAGTTCCACGCCCTGATGAAAGCCAGCCAGGCTTCGCGCCGTACCTCATCGGGGCTGTCGGCGCAGACGTCGATGCCGGTCACGGCCTTCTGCAGTGGATAGTGGCCCTCGGGTGAATACTCGGTGCGGGGGATTCGTTTGGGCATTTCGAGGTTGATCGCGGCCATTCCATCTTCGTATGACATTTGGTTCTCCTGGCCGGTTTCCGGGTCGTCGAGATGTAAGACTCCATCATCAGTCCGGCGGGTTATCTTCCGCCGTCACCGGTCAGATCACTATATTACAGAAAAGCGGCGGCGGTATCAAGGGGAGGCAGGCGATTCGCGCAGGTGCTGTAGCGGTGCGGCGTTATTCGCTGTCGTAGTCGACGAGCGAGAGTATGTCGTATTTGGCCAGTTTGGCGCGGCCGTTGAGGAAGCTGAGCTCGATGACGAATGCGCATCCGATGATTTCGCCGCCGAGTTTTTCGACAAGCTCGCAGCACGCGGCCATTGTGCCGCCGGTGGCGAGGAGGTCGTCCATCATCAACACGCGCTGGCCGGGCTTGATGGCGTCTTTGTGGATTTCGACGGTATCGGTGCCGTACTCGAGTTCGTATGTGACGCTTATGGTTTCGGCGGGCAGCTTGCCGGGCTTGCGCACGGGCACGAATCCGGCGCCGAGCTTGCATGCGATGGCGGATCCGAAGATGAATCCGCGTGCTTCGGCGCCCACTACCACGTCCACGCTGCCCTCGTCAAAGTGCTCGGCAATCTTGTCGACGACCATGCACAGTGCGTCGGGGTCCTGGAGGAGGGTTGTGATATCGCGGAACATGATGCCGGGCTTGGGGAAATCGGGTATGGTCCTGATGGTCTGTTTCAGATCGGGCATTTGGTGGGTTCCTCGTGTCCGGTGAAGATAGTCGGGCGCTCGCCGGTTCGGTCCTGGCCGGTCATTCTTCTCGCTCTTCAAGGATCGCGTGCAGTTTTTCGAGCGACTCGTTTTCGATCTGCCTCACACGTTCGCGTGTGATGTTGAGCCTGGCTCCGACCTCCTCGAGTGTGAGCGGCTCGTCGTAACCGATGCCGTATCTCATGCGGAGCACTTCTGCCTCGCGAGTTCCTATCGAGTCGAGAATCTGGCTGACCTCTTCGCGTTCCTGCTCGTCGACGAGTGCGTCTTCGGGCCTGCCGATGTGGTCGTCCTTGATTGTTTCGTTGAGCGAGCAGAGCAGATCGAGGCTCAGCGGCTGATTGGTCGACCTGTATGCGCTGATGGCTTTTCTGAGCCGCCAGGTTTCGTTGTCGGTTTCGAGTGCGATTTCGTCGATGGTGGGTTGGCGGCCGAGCCTGGCCGAGAGTTCGCCCTCGGAGTTCTTTAGCTTGGTGATCAGCTCTACCATGTACGAGGGCGTGCGTACCATCTTGGAGCTTGAGATTGCGCGCCGTATTGCCTGCCTGATCCACCATGTTGCATATGTGCTGAATCGGAGGTCCATCGAGGGGTCGAATCTCTGGGCGGCCTTCATGAGGCCGAGGTTGCCTTCCTCGATGAGGTCCATAAACGAGATCCCGCGGTCGGTGTAGTTTTTCGCGATGCTCACCACGAGGCGCAGGTTGGCCGTTATCAGCATGTCGCGCGCCTCCAGGTCGCCCTGGGCCTGCTTCTCGGCGAGTTCCTTCTCTTCTTTCCGGCTGAGGAGCTTGACAGTGCCGATATCTTTGAGGTAAGCCTGAAGATTGAACTCTCTGCTGATCTGAAAGCCTCCCGAGACAGAGGACGGCAGCAAAATTAAAGCAAAGACACGCAGGCCCGCGCGACGAGTCTGACTGCCCGCCGGCGAATTCATCCAGTATGACTCCTGCTGAAATATCATTATACCCGTGGAGGCCGGAGATATCAAGCAGCTTTTTTTCGTGTGCGCCTCTCGCGATGCCATTTTAGAGACGCCCTCTGCCTGCACGCGAATCGCAGATGGCGGCGTCGGGGTTGAGCGCACGGCGGCATTCGGGCCGCTGAGGCCGGCATACGAAGAATGAATATCGCAAATGAATGCTGCAATTCCCTGAGATTCCGGTGGAAAATGATGCCGCCGCCTGTTCAAATCTACATGTACGGGCCGCCCTGCCGCGTCCGCCGCGGGGGGTGATCATGCCCCGGCGCTCTAACTGTTGCGGAGAATTCAAACATGCCAGTCGTCACCAGAACGCTCGATCTGAGCACATCCGGCAACTGCGACATAGAAAACATCACCGAAGACGTCAAGGCCCAATTGCTCGAAACGGGCATCACTGACGGTATCGTTACGATATTCGTTCCGGGCGCAACCGGCGGCCTCACGACCATCGAGTACGAGCCGGGCCTCCTGAAGGACATTCCGGAGCTTTTCGACAAGCTCATCCCCGCGGGCCGCTACCACCACGACGAGACCTGGCACGACGGCAACGGCCACTCGCATCTGCGCGCGAGCCTGATCGGGCCGTCGATCACCGTTCCGTTCGTGTCAAAGGCTCTCACGCTCGGCACATGGCAGCAGAT
>JABMSA010000520.1 GCA_013202185.1 Planctomycetota bacterium | reverse complement strand
CGCACCAGCCGGTCGAGCAGCTTATGGCGTTTCGCGTAATGCCCAACGTCAAGGTAGTGCGGCCGTGCGACGCCAACGAGACCGTCGAAGCATGGCGCCTGGCCATGGAAAATCAGGACGGCCCCGTGGCGCTCATCCTCAGCAGGCAAAACCTGCCCGTGCTCGACCGCAGCCGCATGGCCCCCGCGGCCGGCCTCGCTCGCGGCGCGTACGTGTTGTCCGACCCACAGGGCGACGCCCCGCGGGCCGTCATAATTGCAACCGGCTCCGAAGTGCACGTGGCCCTGGCCGCCCAGAAGCTGCTGGCCGACAAGGGCGTGCCCGTGCGGGTGGTGTCGATGCCCTGCTGGGAGGCGTTCGAAGCCCAGAGCGAGCAGTATCGCGAATCCGTGCTGCCGCCGGCGATCAAGGCCCGGGTGGCCGTCGAAGCAGGCGCAACACTCGGCTGGTGGCGGTGGCTCGGCGACGGCGGGGTCACTGTCGGACTCAATCGGTTCGGAGCGTCTGCACCTGGTAAAACCAACATGGAAAGATTCGGCTTCACGCCGCAGCACGTAGCCCGCTGCGTGGAAGAAACCCTCACAGAAGCAAAGGAGTAGCCTGACCAATGCCCGCGAACTCACGATCGCAATTCGGGATAGTCGGCCTCGGGGTCATGGGCCGCAGCCTCGCCCTCAACATCGAGGAGCACGGCAGGTCGGTGGCCGTGTGGAACCTCGAAACCGAATGGACCGACCGCTTCGTGGCCGAACACAGCGCAAGGCGATTCACCGGCGCGAAAACGCTCGAGGAGTTTACCGATGCGCTCGAGCGCCCGCGAAAGATCCTGCTGATGATAAAGGCCGGCGATCCTGTAGACTCGATGATCGGCAGGCTTACAACGCTGCTGGAGCCGGGCGACATTATCATAGAAGGCGGGAATTCGTGGTTCAAGGACACCCAACGCCGCGCGGCGGCCCTCGCCACCGACGGCCTGCGCTTTTTCGGCGTGGGGGTGTCGGGCGGCGAAGAGGGCGCGCGATTCGGGCCGGCCCTGATGCCGGGCGGACCCGCCGACGCCTACGAACAGATCAGGCCCGTTCTCGAGTCCATCGCCGCGCGATCCGACTCGGGCCCGTGCGTCACGTACGTCGGCCCGGAAGGCTCCGGCCACTTCGTGAAGATGGTGCACAACGGCATCGAGTACGCCGACATGCAGCTCATCGCCGAAGCATACGACATACTGCGCCGCGCCGCCGGGCTCGACGCCGCCGAGCTGGCCGACGTCTTCGCCGAATGGAACCGTGGCCCGCTCGAATCGTTCCTCATCGAGCTGACCGCCGCAATCTTCACCGTGCCCGACGACAAGACCGGGCGCCCGCTCGTTGATGTAGTCCTCGACAAGGCCGGGCAAAAAGGCACCGGCAGATGGACGGTGCAGTCGGCGCTCGATCTGGGCGTGCCGATTCCGACCATCTCCGCCGCCATCGACGCGCGCCTGCTCTCGGCGATGAAAGATGAGCGGCTCGCCGCCGAAGGCAAGATCGGCGGGCCCAAGCCGGAGCCCTCGAGCGCCGGCAAAAGCGACCTCATCGCGACCGTGCATGACGCGCTTCACGCCGCAAAGATATGCTCCTACGCCCAGGGGATGAGCCTGATTCGGAGCGCGTCCGAAGCGTATGGATGGGGCATCAACCTGCGAGAGATCGCACGAATCTGGAAGGGAGGCTGCATCATCCGGGCGCGGCTGCTCGACTCGATCATGAATGCATACGACCGCCGGCCGGACCTGCCGAGCCTGCTGCTGGACGACGAACTCGGCGCGCGGGTGGTCGCGACCCAGGCCGGACTCAGGAGCGCGGCACAAGCGGCGCAGGGAATGGGGATTCCCGTGCCTGCGATGAGCGCGAGCCTTGCGTATTTCGACAGTTATCGCACCGCCGAGCTGCCGCAAAACCTCACGCAGGCGCAGCGCGACGCATTCGGAGCGCACACCTACGAGCGCACCGACTCGCCGAAAGAGGAGGCGATCCACACCGATTGGCTGAAGCTTGCACGAAAGAGGGCCGAGACGCACGGCGAAAAGGGAGAAGACAAAGAGGAAAAGGATTCACAGAGGGTTTGCCCGCAGATTACGCAGATTTCAGACAGAGATTCAGAACTGGAT
>JABMSA010000519.1 GCA_013202185.1 Planctomycetota bacterium | reverse complement strand
TCCTGTCGAGCTGCTGCGCCAACAAGGCCGGGCTGAGCCCCGACGCGTGGAAGGACCCCGACACCGAAGTTTACATCTATTCCGCGCAGGTGTTCGGAGAGGAATGAAAAAATACAGCTCCGTCGGCACGGCCATCGGCACGCTCTACGCAGCGGCAACCCAACGGGGCATCTGCTCCATCTCGCTCTGCACCTCGGAGCGCGAATTCCTGAAAGGGAATCCCGGCGTCGTGCGCGACGACGCAGCGCTTTCGGGCACCCTCGATTTGCTGCGGCGTTACGTCGCAAATGAGGATGTATGCCTGGCGTCCGTAAACATTGATATTTCGGCCGGCACCCAATTGCAGCAGGCCGTGTGGCGCAGGCTTCGCCGGATTCCCAAGGGCGCCACGGTATCGTACAAGGACCTCGCCGGCATGGTAGGGCGACCACGGGCGGCAAGGCCCGTCGGAAACATCGTCGGCCAGAATCCCCTCCTGATCGTTGTGCCTTGTCATCGTGTGATTCGAGCCGACGGCACACTCGGTGGATTCGGCAGCGGCACCGACGTCAAGAAGTATCTGCTCGAAACCGTGGAGAACGTTAGCATCAGGGAGTGAATGATGCTCACATACAGCACCGCCGGCGAAAGCCACGGGAAATGCCTCATCACCCTCGTCGAGGGCCTGCCGCACGGCCTGAGCATAGACGAGGACCTCATAAACGCCGAGCTGGCCCGGCGCCAGGGAGGATACGGGCGCGGCGGCAGAATGCAAATAGAAGCCGACCGCGTTGAGGTGCTCACCGGCATCCGCAAGGGCCGCACGATCGGCAGCCCCGTGACGCTCCTGATAGCAAACCGTGATTCGCGCATCGACAGTGCGCCGCCGCTCACCCAGCCACGGCCCGGCCACGCCGATCTTGCCGGAATGCACAAATACGGTATCGGCGACGCACGCGACGTACTCGAGCGCGCCAGCGCGCGCGAGACCGCCGCACGCGTGGCGGCAGGCGCCCTCGCCAGGTTGTTGCTTTCCGAAGCAGGCATCGATGTGGTCGGATACGTGAGAGGGATCGGGCCGGTTGAGATCGCTTCCCCCAAAATGTGCGCCGACGAACTGCGCCGGGCACGCGATGAATCCGAAACCTATTGCCCCGACCCCGACGCAACCCAACGCATGAAAAAAGAGATCGATGCGGCCCGCGATGACGGCGACACCCTCGGCGGCCTCATAGAGGCGATCGCGTTTGGCGTGCCGGCGGGGCTCGGCAGCCATGTGCAGTGGCGCACGAAGCTCGACGGACGCCTGGCGCGCGCCGTGATGTCGGTGCAGGCGATCAAGAGCGTTGAAATCGGCATGGGGCGCAACGTCGCCGCAGCACGCGGATCACAGGTACACGACGAAATAGTTCCGGATGAATCCGGGCGCCCCACACGCCCCACCAACCGCGCCGGCGGCATCGAGGGCGGCATCACAAACGGCTGTCCGGTGATAGTCCGGGCCGCAATGAAGCCGATACCAACACTCATGCGGCCGCTTCGCACTATCGACGTGCAAACAGGCAAGCCGGCCGACGCCTCCACGGAGCGCTCCGACGTCTGCGCCGTTCCGGCGGCGTCGGTTGTCGTCGAAAACGTGATCGCGTTCGAGCTGGCCGCTGCAGTTGTGGAAAGATTCGGCGGCGATTCCATTGATGAAATGCGGCGGCGCCTCAACCCCTCTGCCTGACGGCCCCGCCGGGCGGCAAACTGGAAGCTGACAACCGGCATCGCGACGATACCAAGAGAATCGCATGGGCAGCCACGCAACGGTCTGCATTATCATTCGATGGGGATTTTTTCGAGTTGCTCGACGTCATGGCGCATTGCGGCGACGAGTTCTTCGGCCGACTCAAACTGCCGCTGCTCGCGAAGCTTCTTGATGAAGATGATTTCGAGGTACTGCCCGTAGAGCTCGCCCTCGTAGCCATGAAGGTATGCCTCGACGACAACTGGTGAGCCGGGCGCGTGGAATGTGGGCTGGTTGCCGATGCTCAGCAGCACCCTGTATGTGTGGCCGGCTATGGTGGTGCGGCCTGCATAGAGGCCGTGGGGGGGGCGCGTTTCGTGGTGGAGATCGAGGTTCGCGGTCGGAAAGCCCAACTGCCTGCCACGGCCTTCGCCGCCTACGACGGTTGCCAGCAGCGATACGGGCCTGCCGAGCATGGCGGCCGCGCGCTCGAATCGGCCCTCAGAGATTGCTCCTCGGATGGCGGTGCTGGAAACCAACTCGCCGTCGACGTGCACCGGCCCTATCTCGTGCACTTCGAACCCCCGGGCCGGGCCCATCTGCTTGAGCAGGGCTGTGTTGCCCCGGCCCCCTTTGCCGAAACGATTGTCGAACCCCATGACTATGCCTCGCGCGTTGATCTGCCTGCAGAAGTACTCTCTCACGAATTCCTCCGCCGGCATCGACGCGAGCTTGCGGTCGAAATCGAGCACGAGGACGACGCCGACGCCCAGGCGCTCCATGAGGATCAGGCGGTGCTGGAGGGATGCTATGAATCCGGACGCCTTGCCGGCGGTGATGCTGCGCGGATGCGTCGAGAATGTTATCACAACGGCTTCACCATTGTGGTGGTGCGCCCAGCCTACGACTTCCCTGAGCACCTTCTGGTGGCCCAGGTGCACGCCGTCGAATGTGCCGAGGGTGGCAACGGGCCACTTGAGAGGAGGCAGGCGGTCATGGCCGTGAATTGTTTTCATTGGCGGCGTATCGCACAGTGCCGGGCGAGTGCCATTTTCGAAGCCGCTGATGCTACATGAATGAACGACAGCGCCCGGCCGTTGGCACGCTGCTGCCGGGCGCTGTGTTGGTTTCTTCGGAGCTTTCGCGGGCTATTGCGGATTCTCCGGAAGGCTGATGACCATGCCCACGGCAAGTCTTTCGGGCGAGGAAAGCTTGCTCTCGTTGGCCGCCAGTATGGTCCGCCAGCGGTTGGGTGTGCCGTATGCGGTGCGTGAGATCGAGCTGAGCGTGTCGCCCTTCTTCACCTTGTAGGTGGTCCCTGCCCGGGGCACTGCGCTGTCGGCCACGTCGTCGACCCTCGCCCGGCGTGCAGGAGGCGGCTGCGAGATTCTGAGCTTCATGCCGATCCGGAGCATCGAGGGATCAGGCAGGGTGGCGGCGTTGCTGTCTGCTATGAGCCGCCAGTGCCTGCCGGTGTTGTAGTAATGCTCGGAAATGGTCGTGAGCGTATCGCCCTTGGCCACGGTGTGTACCTTCGGCCACTCGGCTTGCGTATCATAATTGCCAAAGGAAGTTGTGGCTGTGAATGTATCGAGGCCTTCGTCTGATTTGGCCGATTGATCCGATGTTCCGGGGCTTTGCCAGAGGTCGGCGCCGAAGAAATCGGATGTCTTCTCCGTTGCGCTGTCGTTGGTGAGGGCCGTCAGCTCCTCGTTGGCATCCAGGGCGAAGGGATCGTCGGTGTAAGTGTTCGTGGTCTTGGTCTTGGCGGTATTGTAATAGTCAAGGGGGTCACGTTTCTGTGCTGATGATGTGTTGGCCGGATCATCCCCGTAGCCCGTTGGCAACACAGCGCTATAGTCTTGCGCAGGCGCAGGATCGGAGCCGCTGGTGCCTGGCATGTCGGTATCTTGCTGATAGCCGTGCGTGCTTTCGGAAACGGCCTGGGGGTTTGATGATTGCACGTTAGCCATCAGCGGTTCTTCCAGTGGCGTGGTGTTGCCGTTCAGTGCGGAGTTGTCTGCCTGGCCCGGGTCTTCGCCGGAGAGTTTCGCCCACATGACCGACACAAGCACAACGATAACCAGCACCGCAAACAGACCGAGTTTGGCTTCCCTATTCATCTGAGGACCTCCTTGTCGCCTTGGTATAGACCACTTCGTTTCTACGCTTCAAGTCATTGGTATAAAGGCACTTGCCACGGCGCCCACATCGGGCTACGCGGCACTATATGTGCCCATTGGCACACTCGTACGCCCTGTATATCGTCACTTTCGAGGGTTTTCTAAAATACAAATGAAGGAAAAAATGCCCCGGCACAAGTGCATGGCAATCCACCCCCCTCGCGAGGACTGCTCCTCACCGTAGCTCCCTCACTCATAATCAATCGGATCCTCCACCCCCGCTTCCCTGAAGCCGCGCAGGCGCAGGGTGCAGCTATCGCATCGGCCGCAGGCCTTGGCCTCCGAGCGGTAGCACGACCACGTCAGGTGCAGAGGGGCCTCCAACTCGATGCCGCGTGCGACGATCTCGCTTTTCTTCATCGCGATCAGGGGCGTGACGATCTCGATCTGCGTCTCAGGCCGGGTGCCGACGTCGATGAGGCGGTTGAAGGCGTCGTAAAACTCGCGGCGGCAGTCGGGGTAGCCCGATGAGTCCTCCTCGACGGCGCCGATGAAGATTCTCGTCGCGCCGATTACCTCCGCCCACGACACCGCCATCGAGAGCATATTCGCGTTGCGAAACGGCACATACGAACTGGGGATGCCCTCGCGGTCGAGGTCGGCTTCTGCAATGTCGATCGACTTATCGGTCAGCGACGAGCCGCCGATGCGCCGGAGGTGGTCGATGTTCGCCACCAGCCTCCTGTCTTTGGGCACGCGGTAGTGGTCGGCGATGTTGCGGAAGGCCTCCAGCTCGCGGCATTGGGTGCGCTGGCCGTATCGGACGTGCATCAGGGCCAAGTCGTAATCTTGCGCGGCGATGGCGACCGTTACGCAGCTATCCATCCCCCCGCTGGCCAAAACTACTGCCAATTCTGCTTTCATGGCTTCACAATTACGATTTGTGACGTTGTTTTACAGGAAAAGATAGAACTAACACGGCCCAAGCGCGTCTAATAATATAGAAGCAGACTACCGTGTCTGGTTCCCTCGCAGATCGCGCCCCGGGCGGCTGGTTTTCGTTCTCCTTTGACAGCCACCCGGGGCACGGTTATTTCGTCCCCGCCGGCTGGCGGTGCTATTTCTCGCGCGGATCTATCCATTCCTTTCCGATGAATTCGCACTTTTTACGGCGGTAGTAAAGGTAATTCTCGAACGACACATCCGCCGGCACGGCGTGGTCGGTGTGCGGAATGAATCCGCCCTTCTCGAACAGCGGCCGCAGCCGCTCGAACTCGGCGTCGATGGCCTCAGGCCCTGCTGCCTGGGCGCGCTTGTCGAACCCGCCCCGTAGCGGCACGCGTGTTCCGAACTCCTTCGATATCCGGTAGGGGTCGGTGTGGGCCGCCTCGAGCGGGAACATTAAATTGATGCCGCCCTCCAGCCACAGCCCCACCAACTCGTGTATGTTGCCGTCGCAATCGAGCATATTGAAATGGCAGCCAAGCTCGTTGCGGAGGAAATCGGTCATGCGCCTGTAACGCGGCACCATCAGCCTGGCAAACATCTCGGGCGAGATCAGCGGCCCCGACCTGTAGCACATGTCTTCCCACCAGATGGCATAGTCCACCGTACACTTGCCCGCGATGCTCTCGTAGACCTCCAGGCACAGCCGCGTGAGGTGCTCCATCATCTCCTCGATCCACGCGAAGTCATCGTAAAGCGCCATCGACAGATTCTCGACGCCCATCCAGTTGCGCAGCTTGCCGTAGAGGCTGGCGCCGAAGACCAGCACCGGCGTGGTCCGGCCGTCGCCGCACTGCGCGCAGATCTCGTCGATGTTCTCCGGCACGCGGCCGGGTGACTTGGGGTCCAGGCGCTCGGCCGCAAACTTCTCCCAGTCGGCGCGCGTCTCTATGGCAAACTTTATGTAGCGGGGGATGGACGCGTGCGTCTTGCTCTTCTCGCAGACCGCGCCTTCGTGGTCGCGCACGATCAGGTGGTCGCCCTTGTCCTCGAGCACCTCCTCCTCGAAGGACGGGTGCATCTCCACGCCTACCATCGGGTGCGGGCCCCAGCCCACCTCGTCGGTGCCGAGATAATTATCGAATCCGGTGTAGCCCTCCATTCCCTCCTCAGCCCAGCGTTCGATCGTCTGGTTCCACGCGAAGAACTCGAGGTCCGGGGCGCGGTCCACCTTCTCAAAACGCAGCGTGCCCAGCAGTCGCTCTTTGTCAGTCATTCCGGCCATCCGATAATGCTCCTGTGCGAAGTCGCGGGTATCCTGATGCTTGTTCTTCGGGCTGTAATTGTAATGGAACGCGTTTGAAAATCGATGGGGTATTTCTGAACTCGCAGCGCCCGCTGTATGGCCACCTTGTTTTTTTTCGCCCGCCGCGTAGAATATCTCCCTGATGACACTCCAACCCGCGAACACCGCCATCGGCACGATGGGCGAACACTCGCTGCACGCCGCAATCAAGCAGTGGTACGCGCGCCCGGGCGATCAACTCGAGGTGTGCGTCGACGGCTTCCTCGTGGACATCGTCCGCGACGGCCTGCTGATAGAAATCCAGACCCGCAGCTTCGGGGCGCTCAAGAGCAAACTCGCGGCCCTCCTCGAGAACCACACCGTGCGGCTCGTGCACCCGATAGCAATCGAGAAGTGGATCGTGCAGATGTCGCCCGACGGCCTCCAGCAGCTCGCGCGGCGCAAATCGCCAAAGCACGGCAATCCGATCCAGGTATTCGAGGAACTTGTGAGCATCCCCGAGCTGGCGCTGAACCCTGGCCTTTCAATCGAGCTGCTTCTGATCCGGGAGGAAGAGGTGCGTCGCAAAGACGGCCTCCGTCACTGGCGGCGCAAAGGATGGGGCGTGTTCGACCGCCGGCTGATCGACGTCGCCAAGCGGATGACCCTCGATACCCCGTCAGACTTCGCGGCCATGCTGCCGGCGGACATCCCCCAGCCATTCTCGACTCAGGACCTGTCCGACTCCCTGGCCCGGCCGCGCCGCGAGGTGCAGCAGATGGCATACTGCCTCCGCAAGATGGGCGTCATCCACATCACCGGCAAGGGGCACGGCGACGGACCTTGCTACGGAAGCACCGGCGCAAACTCGGCCGGGACGCT
>JABMSA010000518.1 GCA_013202185.1 Planctomycetota bacterium | reverse complement strand
TGTTCATCGCGGGAACTTGTGCTTCTTTCATTTCACAGCCGAAAAGAAGCAACAGCATGAGGACGACACAGGCCGTGAGGATCGGTGATTTTCTCATAATAGGTCTCCTGGTACATACTTGCCCTGGTGTGTGGTGAAGTCTTTCACACCAATCTAGTAATCTGAACACATCCGGCGGGCGGTTCCTCACAGATAACCCGACGGGGCGGCGGGCCGCGAAGCGGGCGCCGGCCGGCGGCGATACGGCGCCGCCGCAACTTCCTGCGCTCTTCCTGTCTTTTATTTTGACGCACGAGCGTGTAAAATATACGGCGCTTTGCGGATTCCTGCTTTCGCATGGTCTTACAGGTAAAGGAAATCTCATGATCAGCCAGTCGGACAAACGAATACTTCGCAACGCCGCCATGAAGGTTGCCGAGATCGCGAGCCTGCCCATCCAGGCGGAGCGCCGCGAGCTGTGGAAAAAGCACAACGGCCTCGGGCCCGTGCGGCCGATGATCCTCATCTTCCCCGAGGGCTCGTTCTCGAGCGGGGAGCTTTTGCCACATGCAACGATGCAGTGCGAAGGCGAAACCGCGCGCAACATCGAGTGGGAGTTGCGATCGCACATCTACGAATTCGAACACTTCTGCGACGATAAGGTTGTCGAGAAGGAATGGGTAGTCAAAAAGGCGATCTCGACATCGGGATGGGGCATCAGCGCGCAGCACATCTCCAGCACCGAGGCACGGGGCGCGTGGAAATTCGATCCTGTGATCAAGGATGCGGCCGATCTCAAGAAGATGAAGATGCCCGACGTGTACTACGACGAGAAGACGACGCAGGAGAAACTGTCTGAGGCGCAGGATCTCTTCGGCGACATCCTCGACGTCAGGCTCAAAGGCGTGGCGCACATCAGCTTCCACCTAATGAGCCAGTACGCCGACCTGCGCGGGCTTGCCGAAGTGATGATGGACATGTATGAGAACCCGCAGATGCTCCACGATGCGATGGCGTTTCTCGAGGAAGGCCACCGGGGAATCGTGCGGCAGTACGTGGATATGAACCTGCTGAGCCTCAACAACAACGGCACGTACCAGAGTTCGGGCGGCAACGGCTACACCGACGAGCTGCCGGCGCCCGGCTTTGATCCCGAGCGCGTGCGGCCGTGCGACATCTGGGCCAGCGCCGAAGCCCAGGAGATGGCACAGGTGTCGCCGCAGATGCACGCCGAATTTGTTCTTGCCTGCGAGAAACGCCTGCTCGAACCCTTCGGCCTCAATGGCTACGGCTGTTGCGAGGACCTCACCCACAAGCTCGACGACGTCTTCACAATCCCCAACATCCGCCGCATCTCGATATCGCCATGGGCAAACGTAGCCGCCTGCGCCGAAAAGCTGCAGGACAGGTACATCTTCTCGTGGAAGCCCAAGCCGCAGCACCTCGTAGGCGCGTTCGACCCCGATATGCTCCGCGAATACATTGGGCACACCATAGATGCCGCAAAAGGATGCGTGCTCGAGATGATCCTCAAAGACACGCACACCTGCGAAGGCCACCCCGAGCGCTTCGACCGGTGGGCGCGGATCGCGCGGGAGCTGGTGGAAGCGAAATGCTGAGCGATTCGGCCACTTACATTCTTTTACACCGCGAGCGAATCTGTGCTTGATTATGGCATCCAAGACGTTACAATATACCGAGCTTGATGATTGAGCGCCCTGCAACCCGGGAGCACATATGACTCTGCGTTCATTTTTCATTGGGATGATACTGCTGGCGGTGTCTGCCATTGCGATCACCTACAATGACTACGAACTGGGCAACACCGCCCTGACGGGAGGAAACCATTTCCCGATAATTGCGGTGTTCGTTGTTATCCTGTTTCCGTTGCTTGTCAATCCCGGCTTGCGGCTGCTCGAGCCGGCATGGGTTTTCAGCCAGAACGAGATCATCGTGATCTGGTGCATGATGGCCGCCGGCATCGGCATACCGGCATCGGGCCTGATGCGCTACCTTATACCATTCATGGTGGCGCCGTTTTATTACCCCCTCAGTGTCGACGACAAGTGGGTCACCACTTTTCACCATCTCATCCCCGATTGGCTCGTTCCCTCCAAGGTGCTCACGAGCCTGGAGGTCGAGGCATTCTACGAGGGCCTGCAGGAAGGCCAGTCGTTGCCATGGAGGGCATGGGTTGTGCCGTTCTTCGGCTGGGGAATCGTTCTGATGGCCACATACATGATGATGTTTTGCCTCACGGCGATCATCAGGAAGCAATGGGTTGAGCACGAGCGTCTCACCTTCCCCCTTGCGCAAATTCCGATCGAAATTTCACAGCCGCCCGAGAAGGGCCGATACTTCAACGCCCTCTTCAACAGCCCGATGATGTGGATGGGCGCGGGCATCCCTATCCTATTCTGGACGCTCACGGGGCTCAACGCGGCATATCCGAAGGTGCCCTTCATCAGCAGTGTCAGTTGGACGCTGACGGCTCTGCTGGCCAAGATGACAGGCTGGGAAGGCATGTGGCGTGTACTCTTCATGCCCATCGGTGTGGCGTTTCTGCTCACCACCGAGGTTTCGCTTTCGATGTGGTTGTTTTTCATTCTGAACAACGCGCAGAAGATCACGCGCACCAAGTTTGGCCTCCCGGGAGGGAGCGAATTTGAGGTGCCCCAACAGATCGGCGCGTTCGTTGCGTTTGCCGGAATTGCACTTTGGACAATGCGCCACCACCTTCGTGACGTGCTGCGAAAAGCCTTCCTCGGTGCGAAGGACGTGGACGACTCGCAAGAGGCAATGTCTTACAGGACGGCCGTAACAGGCCTGATTGTCGCCGTGGCAGTGATTGTAGGCTGGCTCCACGAGATAGGGTGCCCTCCGTACATATCGCTCGTGTTCCTGCTGGCAGTTGGCGTGATCCTCCTGGTGCTTTCGCGGCTCGTGGTGCAGTGCGGCATGCTCCTGGTGCAAGCCAACTTCACCCCGCTCGGCGTGGTCCGAAGCATAGTGGGCGACAAGGCAATAGGCCCGGGCGGGTTGACCGCCCTTTGCCTGCACCAGGCACCTCTTTACGGTGACATGCGCGAAGTCATCATGCCTACACTGCTCAACAACACCAAGATGGGCGAGAAGCGGCTCAACCTCAGAATGCTCTTCGTTGCGATGATGGCTGCCGTTGTGATATCTTACACCGTGTCGTACTGGTCGCAGGTGAAAGGATACTACAAGTTTGGGGCCAACGCAGTAACGCCCACGTATGCCATCAAGGAGTTTCCACAGGGCCAATGCAACGCCCTCGCCGACGCAATTGAAGACCCGAAAGAGGCCTTTGAAAAGCCCGGTTACGGGAAACACATGGCCGCAGGCGCCGCTGTGATGGGAGGCGTCTACTTCCTGCGTAGTCGCCTCACGTGGTGGTTTGTGCATCCGATCGGTGTCCTGACGGCATCCACGTATCCGATGAAAAACCTCTGGCTGTCGATCATGATAGGCTGGATGTGCAAGTGGCTTGTTCAGCGCTACGCACGCGGCCCAACGATGATTCAGGTCAAGCGCTTCTTCATCGGGCTGATCATCGGCGACGTCATGTCCGCAGTCTTCTGGGCATTGCTCGGCCTGGCCCTTGGCAAAGGCATGGGCGTGGGTGCGGGCGTGACCTGAGGCCCGACCCGGCCCGGCGGCGTCACGTATTCTTCACAAACCAGTCGAGCAAATCATCCGCTTCGGCCTGCGAGTCGACGGTCGTGGTGTAGCAGGTCATCTCCGGCCGCAATTCGCGGTGCATCACCTTTATCTCGTCCGGGCTGCCCGATACCCGCACAGCCTTGCCCCCCGCCTGAACGCGCTTGTAGAGGTCGAGATACCTGATGTGGCCCCCCCCGCCCCCCCCC
>JABMSA010000517.1 GCA_013202185.1 Planctomycetota bacterium | reverse complement strand
GGCCTTCCTTTTCATTTCCCCTGGGCGGAAAGTAAGCGTAATGCTTCAGGAAAATCTTCACGGTGGGGGCTTCGCTGCGCACGCGCACGCTGAAGCGGTAGCGCGTGCCCGCCGACGTGTCCACAGGATCACTGTAATAAGCCACGCCGTAGCTGCCCGCAATGCCGGCATCCATCACAAACTTGATGCACTTGCCGCGCCCGTTGGGCTCGGGTGCCGTTACCCAGCGCACCATGTTGTGATGGTAGTCTTTGGTGTTGAGGCGGTCCCAATGTGCGGGGTGATCGTCGCCTTCCTCGAAACCCGGGTTCTTCACGAGGTTGGGATTGTTCTCCCAGGCCTTGTCCCACTCCGGTTGGTATTCTTCCTTGGGCTTCTCTTCGCCCGCGAGCCGCCGCAGCATCTCGTTCACCGCAACGCTCGTGACGTGCCGGTTCTCGGCGATGAACGTTTCATTCATGACAAGCTCCGGCTCCTCGCCGGTCGTTGCCAGCTTAACCCTTATGGCCAGCGACCCTCCCGCGCCGACGTCGACCCTGCCCCACATGGCAAGATCGCTCGCGAGATTCTCCCTGGCGAAGTCCGACACCTTGCCGATCGGCAAGTCGTAATCCGCAGCGAACCCGCGGGCCGTCACCGCCTCCGAGACCTCCATCTGCTCGATCATCACATAAAGGCGCTTGCGGGCCATCCGGGTGCGGATGTTGTCGGCAACCCAGCGCCCGAGTTCGCCGTCGTCGCCCATCGACTGAAAATCGAACACGGCGATCACCGGCGTGGGATCGGGTTCCTCTTTTGGGGCAACGTCCGCGCCGAAAGCGGCCGCCACCGAAAATGCGCACGCAACAACTGCGCCGATCACTGCGGTTTTGCTTGTGCGAGTTTCGTTCATGATCAATCCATTCACGTGCCCGGCTTCGATGCGCATCGCGGAGGGCTTCCTCTATTAGTGTAGCGCGACACCACGGGAATTGCAAGCTTCGGGAAGGGAAAATGTTCTTCACGATCTGTTCGAGGAGGAAGACAGCTCGAGAATCCGTCTCGTGCTCCGGCCCAGGATGCGGGAGGGGCCGGTGCCCCCTGCCGCCGCACGGCCGTTCGGTCCTGCCGTTGCTTGCGCGGTGAAGGCAACGGAGCCTTTCCGCAAAACTTCCATTGCATCATGCGCAGCTTCCGGTATAATTCTCGGAATGCACCCGATGCTTCGGTACGACAACCAAAATGGCAACAGGCAGGACTATCAATTCGGCCGTTTTCGACCTGGCCGGGCGAAGTCCTGCCGCCTTGACTTCGAGAGGCAAGTTCGATGGCACAGGAACTGAAGAACATGTGGCTGTGGCTGAGTACGACCGATTTGCGCATCGAGCTGCGGCAGCTCGAGGACGAAGGCAGGGACCTCTCCCCCATCAAGGCCACGATACAAAGGCTCGTCAAACTCGGCGATGACCGCCTGTCGAAGCCCGAGAACCAGCAGAGGGCCGCCGCGCTGCTCGACGAAGCTCAACGCCTCAAGATGCGAAAGGACTACGAATTCGACGAGCCGAGCGACCTCGCCGGAATACGAAAGCTCCGGCCGCGCGGGCCCCGAAGATACAAGAAGAGGCTGCCCGACAGGGTACTGCTCGACCGCGTGACGGGCGCGTGGCTGGGCCGGTGCGCAGGGTGCCTTCTCGGCAAGCCGATCGAGGGTGTGCGTTCCGCCGGGCTGTGGGACTTCCTGAAGCTGTCGAAGCAGTATCCGCTCGAGCGCTACATCCGCTTCGGCGTCCGGGGGAAAGCCCGACAGAAGCATCCGTCGTTCGCTGCACACGCGGCGTACGACAAGATCGATCACATGCCGATCGACGACGACACCAACTACACGACGATGGGCTACCTGATCGTCAAGACGTACGGGCCGGACTTCACGCCGGTCGACGTCGCACAATTCTGGCTGGGCAACGTGCCGCTGTTGGCTACTTGTACTGCCGAGCGTGTGGCCTATCGCAACCTGGCGCTGCAAGTGCAGCCGCCGGCCAGCGGCTCGTTCCGCAATCCCCACCGCGAGTGGATCGGCGCACAGATCCGGGCCGACGCATTCGGCTGCGTGAACATGGGCAACCCGCAGCGCGCGGCTGAGTTCGCCTGGCGCGATGCGTGCATCAGCCATATCAAAAACGGCATCTACGGCGAGATGCTCATGGCCGCGATGATCGCGGCCGCCCCCTACGCCGACGACACAACCGAGTTGCTCAAGGTCGGCCTGTCGGAGATACCGCGCACCAGCCGGCTCCACGCGGAGATCACGGAGGTCATGGCGTGGCATCGCCGGGGGCTGAGCTACGACGAAGCTATCGCGAGAATACATGAAAGATGGGACGAGCACAACGCGCACGACTGGTGTCATACGATTTCGAACGCGGCAATCTGCGCGGTTGGCTTGCTGTGGGGCGAGGGCGATTTCGGCAAGTCCGTCTGTCGGGCGGTGCAGCCGTGCTTCGACACCGACTGCAACGGAGCGACCGTCGGATCGATCATGGGAATGATGCTCGGGGCCGATGCCCTGCCATCCGAATGGACGGATAGGCTGTGCAACACGCTCAAGACGAGCCTCAGGGGCTACGGCACAGTGAAGATAACGGACATCGCCAACGAGACGTTCAAGGTATTCAAGGAATTGCCCTGACGTGCTCGATGTCCTGGAGGCGAGCCGCGAAGCAAGCTGCCTGACACCTTGCTCCTCCCTCGCAGGGGGCGAAAGACGAAATACGACGACGGTCGAAGAAGAAGTTTCGACGACGACGACGACGATTCGGGTGTCGAGACGAAGGGTGCAACCACAATTCGTTGGCTCATCGCATTCATGAGTCACGATTCAGATGCTTGAATAAACCCACCCAAGCTGATAGAATGTATTGACGACTCATGTTTCGTGCGAAATGCTGAAAGGACGCTGAATGAGAAGTGTTGTGACCGGCGGCGCCGGATTCCTCGGGTCTCACCTCTGCGATTATCTGCTGAGCAAAGGCCACGAGGTCATTTGCATCGACAACCTGATAACGGGAAACACCGATAACATCGCCCACCTCCTTGGCAACGAGCAGTTCACTTTCATAAAGCACGACGTGACCAACTTCATCTACCTGCACGGACCGGTCGATTTCGTGCTGCACTTTGCGTCGCCCGCCAGCCCGGTCGACTACCTTAAGCTGCCGATCCAGACGCTGAAGGTGGGCTCGCTCGGCACGCACAAGGCACTGGGCCTGGCCAAGCACAAACAGGCCCGCTTCCTGCTGGCGTCCACGTCGGAGGTCTACGGCGATCCGCTGGTTCACCCGCAAAAGGAAGACTACTGGGGCAACGTGAACCCGATCGGCTATCGGGGAGTATACGACGAGGCCAAGCGGTTCGCCGAAGCAATGACGATGGCCTACCACCGATTTCACAACATCGACACACGGATCGTCCGCATATTCAACACATACGGCCCCCGAATGCGGACCGACGACGGCCGCGCCCTGCCGAATTTCATTTCGCAGGCACTCAACGGCAAGAACCTTACCGTCTACGGCGACGGCAATCAGACGCGCAGCTTCTGCTACGTGTCGGACCTCATCAGGGGCATCTACGCGCTGCTCATGTCCGACGAGCAACTGCCGGTGAACATCGGCAACCCGGACGAAGTCACCATCCGCCAGGCGGCAGACGAAGTCATCGAGATCAGCCGCAAGCTGGGCGCGAAGAGCGCCGCAAACAGCGAGGTCGAGCTCGTGCCTATGCCGGAGGAGAACGCCGACGATCCAAAGGTCCGCAAGCCGGACATCACAAGGGC
>JABMSA010000516.1 GCA_013202185.1 Planctomycetota bacterium | reverse complement strand
GCGATAGCGGGCATGCCGAACTTTTCGGCTGCGCCCATCAGCTTCTTTATCTTGCAGGCGCCGTCGAGCAGGCTGAAATCGCTGTGGACGTGCAGGTGTACGAATTGTTGTGATGACATATACGGCCTCGAGTATGCTTGTCTTTGCGTGCTTGAGGAATGCAGAACGAATCCTTTTTCGCGCAAGAATAAGTATACCGCCGTCGCCGGGCGCAAATCAAGGTGGAAGCATGATTATGAGTGATGAATTATGAATTATGAGTTATGAGTTATACGTCATGAGTGGCAATGCTGCGCGCGGTCATGAATCGCAACGCGTGCTTATCTCCCCTAGTTGCCGATCTTCCATTCGTCGCCGATTTTCTGCAAGGACCACGTGACGCCCTCCTGCCCTTCGGCGTCTTCCCACGATACGGTTGCCTCGTCTCCCTCGATCTTGACCTCGGGTTTGCCTTCGAACGCGCCCATGGCCGTGATTCCCTGCCTGAGCATCTGAATGAACGCCTGCTTCCCGGCGTCCTTGAGCATGGCCTCGAGCCGGGCGCTGGATTGGGCTGTGTTGCAACGCCACAGGGTGTCGAGGTCGCCCCGCCGGCACGCCTCAACGAAAGTGTTCGCCGCCCCCACCGGAGATGAGAGGTCGGGATATTTGAACGGCACGGCCTTCGGCACTGGCATTGCGTCGAGCTTCTTGAGGTGCTCGGCAACGTTGATTCTCCAAATGCTGATGTCGCCCTTCGCGCTACCACGCACCGCCAGCGAGTTGTTCGTCAGCGTCCACACGCTAGCGCAGAAGGTACCACGGGACATTGGCACCTCGATCTTTCTCCTGGCATCTGCCGTTCTCATGACGAGAGCGTGATTGCGGCCAGGCGCGTTGAGGGCAACAACATGCTTGCCGTCTGGAAACCAGTTAACCAGGTTCTCGCTTCCCCGCGGCCCGGCCACAAAGATCTTTGCGATGGAGCGGGTGCCCGCCATATCCGTGTCCAGGATGCTGAAGCGCCATGTCTCGCCGTCATGCTGCTGAAGGACGAATCGGCTGCCTTTCGGGTTCACTTTGGGATTGCTGTATGTGCTTTCGAAGCTCTCCTGGCGCACAATCTCGGCTTTGCCGCTGCCGGCATTTACCCGGAATACAATTCCGTACCAGCAGAAGTAGATGTCGCCGTTGCCCGCGATCGAGAGCTTCTCACCGAATGGGCTCCACGACTCCGCCGGTGCTGTCGCGGCTAGCGGCCATTTCTTCTTGATGTCGGCGCTGTCGAAAAGGACCTTCCGCCTGGCAGAGCGCACGTTGATAAGCTCAACTCGCAGAGCGTTGTTCTCGACCACGTATGCTGCCAGGTTCTCATTGTTCACCCACGAGCAGGAGGTGATAGCCGACGGCTTTGCTGCTGAGAAGGGCGAGTCAAGGAGTGTCTTTGCGGTTGCGTCGTCTACGGAAACAACGTCGAGTTGCATTTTCAGGACCTTGCCGTTAACGACATCTTTTGCAGAGCTTTTCAGGCTTGCCACGGCCACGGACGACCCATCGGGCGAGAATGCAATGTCCAAGGGAAAGGCTACGGGCACGAGCGTTCGAGGTTTTTTCGCTTCGAGGTCCATCAGCTTTATGCCCACATGGTCTGGTGCCGTGACCCAGACGTAGGCGAGCTTGGTGCCGTCGTCGGAAAAGGAGATCAGGCATGAGCCGAGAATGAAACCAATCGTCAGATCTGTTGGATACTGCAAAATCAGCTCCGGCTTGAGCTTGTCGTCGACAGGAGGAGTGGGTTTCTTGCCCCGGAGCTTGAACTGCCACTCGTCCAGTTTCTCAGCTTCCGGTTTCTGCTCGTTCGCCCACCACTTATCGTATAGTGCTATCTTTGTTTTGCGATCCCCGAAGATTTCATCACCTGTGACCTGGTCGAGGCTTCGCAGCACAGTGGAAATCAGTCTGCCGCTTGGATCATGGAGGAGCTTCATGAGGGCCGGAATCGCCTTTTTTATTTTTGACTTGCCGAGGAGCCTTATGGCCGCAATCTGGTGATTGTAGTTGGCGTCTTCGAGGGCCATCGCTTCCACGGCGGAGTATATCGGCGCGATGTCTTCGTATCCAGTAAACCTTATCGCCCTTTCCCTCACCTTGTCGCTGCCAGACTTCAGGAATGGCGCGACCCGCTCGAGCGCGCCTGGAACTTTCAGCTTGCACAGGACCATTGCAGCTCTGAGGCGGGTGTAGTCCGGCTCGCGGCCCTCGCGAATGTCTGTCATCACCGGCAGGAGTTCGTGGGGCCATGTTTTACCGAAGGACTCTCCCCAGCCATCGGTCATGCGCGTGTCTTTGAAGGTCGTGAACGCTTCTTTGAAAAGGGCTTTCATCTTGTCCGCGCCGATGGCGTTGAGTGCGCCGTTGCGGATGGTTTGGGCCTGTTCGGCATCTTCAACTATTCCGCTTATCTCCGCGAGAGTGTTGAGCACGCAGAGGCGCTCTTCGGTAGGTCTGGCGGCATTCTTGAGAAGCTCGGTGAGGAAGTCGGCGGCCTTTTCGCCTTCAAGCTTGCCCAACACGTATACGAGTGTAGTTCGGCCTTCCGTCGAGATTCCCTCACTGAGGAGCAGCCTGCGTATTTCCGGTGCCTGTTCCGGATAGCAGAATTCCTCCATGAGGAATCTTACCTTTCGGCTGAGGGGATAGTAGACGCCCTTGCCTATCTCGTTGTATTCGACAAAGAAATCGGCCGCAGCCTTTCGATCCATCTTGGCCATAAGGCGTCCTGTCCGCACAGCCGTGTCACTGCCGATAGTTCTTGCGTAGCGGCGCTTGAGTTCGACGAAGCCGGGCTTGCCCATCAAGGAGCAGATCTTGAAGAAGCCTGACGCAGGAACGCTATTCCGACCCCTTCTGCTTCTCAGGAGCGGGATCACCCCCGGGCCGAGCCTGGCCAGTGGTTTTTGCGCTTCTTCCTTGTCCTTGTCGTATTCTGTGATCCATTTGTTCGCCTCGCGTTCCTGCTCCTGCGTCAATTTGGGGTAAGGCAGATTCAGGTTGGCCAGGTATTCTTCCCGGTGTTCGAGCCACCAGGCTTTCCAGAGGTCGGGGCGGCCGTCTCCGAAAATTTCGCCGGTCAACTCGCACAGCGCCTTGCCGGCGAGCATGCGGTTATCCGGATTCGGATGCTCCAATTGTGCAATGAGGCCGTCAACAGCTTCCCTGCCGATGGAAACCAGCGCTTTACATGCCCTTTCGAGCTTCGTAACCCAGCAGGCGGCCCCTCGACGGCCCTCTTTGTCGAGGAGGTTCAGCAGCACATCGCAGGAAGATGCGTCGCCGATCTCGGCGAGCACCTCCATGGCGCGCAATTGCGTGTACTGATTCCTCGTGGTGGGCAGTTTCTTGACGACGAGTGCTCGGGCGTCGTCCTCGGGGAATTTCACGG
>JABMSA010000515.1 GCA_013202185.1 Planctomycetota bacterium | reverse complement strand
CGTATTCGAAGCGTCCTTTGCGTTGGCTGTCGGCGCCGGTGAATGCGCCTTTCTCGTGTCCGAAAAGCTCGCTCTCGAGTATTCCCTCGGAGAGCGCGGCGCAGTTGAGTGCAACGAACAGGCGGTTTTTGCGGGGGCTGTTGTTGTGGATTGCCCGGGCCACGAGTTCTTTTCCGGTGCCGCTTTCGCCGTAGATGAGTATGGTTGCGTTTGTGGGTGCCACGTGGCGCAGCGTGTCGATTATCCGCACCATTTGCTGGTTGTTGCCTACTATGCCTTCGAAGCTGAAGCGTTCGTCGAGCTGTCGCCGGAGTTCGCGGTTGTCTTGCTTTAGCCTGACCTTCTCGAGTGCTTCTTTGGCGACGGCGCGCAGCTTGTCGATGTCGATAGGCTTGAGGAGGTAGCTGAATGCTCCGGCCTGCATTGCCTGCACGGCGTTCTTGACGGTGCCGTGCCCGGTGATGAAGACTACTTCGGAGTCGGGGCTGATTTTTTTCGCCGCGCCCAGCACGTCCATTCCGCCCACGGGCTCCATGACGAGGTCGGTGAGGATGAGGTCTACGTTTTGGCGCTCGATTATTCCGAGGCCCTCTTTGCCGTTGGTGGCGACGACTGTTTCGCATCCTTTTCGCTCGAGGGTTTCGGCAAGCGATTCGGCGAGGTGTTTTTCGTCGTCGATGATGAGTACCGTTCCGGCGAGATCAGTCATCCGTGTTTCCTGTGTCTTTGTTGTTTTCGGGATCGGCGCCGCGCAGGTGCACGATCACGCTGGTGCCGTGGCCTACGTCGCTTTGCACTGCAATGGTGCCCCCGTGTTTTTCGATGATCCGCCTGGTTGTGGGCATGCCCAGGCCCGTGCCCGATTCCTTGGTCGAGTAATAGGGCTTGAACATTTTGTCGAGCACTTCGCGAGGCATGCCGGAGCCGGTGTCGGTTATCTCGATGCGCGCTCCGTCGTCGGCGGGCGAGGTGCGGATCATTATCCGGCCGCTTGTGTCAATGGCCTGACGTGCGTTCATGAGAATATTGAGGAAGGCCTGCTTGGCAAACTTGCCGTCGATGAGTACCTTGGGAAGGTTGTAATCGTAAAACCTGACGACGTCGATGCCCTTGAGCCGGACCTCGTGGCTTATGAATTCCACTATTTCGTCGAGGAGGGCGTTGATGTCGTGGGGCTTGAGGTGGAGTTCGTCGATCCGAACGAATCGGAGGAAGTCGTCGAGTATTTCCTGGAGGCGCTGTGTTTCGGACTGGATGACGTCGAGCTTTCTGATTGCTCGTTTTTCGCGCTGGGATTTGCCTTCGAGCCACTCTTCCTTGAGGAGCTGAAGGTTTACGTTGATCGTCGACAGCGGGTTGCGTATCTCGTGGGCAAGCCCGCCGACGAGCGTCGTGAGCGATGCGGGGTCCTGGGGCTTTTCCTCATTCATCGGGTGTCTGCTCGCAACTGCGGCCGGGGCACAAGAAACCCCGGGACATGTAATTCCCGGGGTGATGGTCTACTTTCAAGATCAAAGCGGTTGCTTCTACCTCTCCGGTCTATCTTTGGCCTTTTTCTCGTCTTTGATGACTTCCTTGCGGCTCAGCTTGATGCGGCCCTGATCGTCGATGTTGATGATCTTGACGGTCATCATGTCTCCGAGTTTCACGTAGTCTTCGGTTCGTTCCACGTATCCGTCGGAAAGCTCGGAGATGTGTACGAGGCCATCGGTGCCGGGAAGCACCTCGACAAATGCGCCGAACTCGCGCACGCCCGTAACTCTTCCGGTGTATGTCTTGCCGATCTCGGGCTCGGCGACGATCATCTCGATTTCGCGCTTGGCCTTCTCGGCGGCTTGCATATCGACCGACGATATTGTGATGGTTCCGTCGTCGTCGATCTCGATCTTGGCTCCGCTTTCTTCTTCGAGCTTTCGGATCATTTTGCCGCCGGGGCCGATTACCTTGCCGATCTTTTCGGGGTTGATCTTGATCATCAGGAGCCTTGGTGCGAAGTCGGAGATGTTCTCGCGCGGCTTGTCGATCACATTGAGCATTTCCTTGAGGATGAATACGCGGCCTTCGCGGGCCTGGTTCAGCGCGCGCAGCAGCACTTCCTTCGGCAGCCCCGAGATTTTGACATCCATCTGGAGTGCAGTTATCCCGCGCTGCGTGCCCGTGACCTTGAAGTCCATGTCGCCGTAGTGGTCTTCATCTCCGAGGATGTCGGTCAGTATGAAGTAGTCGTCGCCTTCCTTGACGAGCCCCATTGCGATTCCGGCTACAGGGTCCTTGATGGGCACGCCGGCGTCCATCAGGCTCAGGGTGGCGCCGCAGACGGTTGCCATCGACGACGACCCGTTGGACTCGAGTATCTCTGATACTACGCGCAGCGTGTATGGGAATTCCTCGTAGCCGGGCAGTACGGGCATGAACGACCGTTCGGCGAGGGCGCCGTGGCCGATTTCGCGCCTGCCGGGGCCGCGATCGGGCTTTACTTCGCCCACTGAGAAGGCTGGGAAGAAGTATTGCAGCATGAACTTGCGCGTGTATTCTTCTCGCAGGCCGCTCACGTGCTCTTCGTCCATCGTGGTGCCGAGTGTTGCGGTTACGAGCGCCTGTGTGTCGCCCCTGGTGAAGATCGAAGAGCCGTGCGTTCGCGGCAGCGCCGCCACTTCGCAGGTGATCGGGCGTATATCTTCCCACTTGCGTCCGTCGCAGCGGGTGCCTGTGGTTATGATGGCCCGCATTGCTTGCTTTTGGAGCTTGTCGAGGCAGGCTTTCACGGCGGCTACGTCGAACTCGGGGTCTTGTTCGAGGTATTCGTTTACCACTTGCTTACGAAGCTCGGCTACGCCGGTGCCTCGCTGCTTTTTGTCGGGCACTGTGGTGCGGTTTACCATCTCTTCGTAGGCTCGGTTGCGAACGGCCTCGAGCAGCTCCTGGTCCACCTCGAGCGGAACAAACTCCATCTTGGGCTTGCCGCACATTTCCACGAGTTCTTCCTGGAGTGTTACGAGCTGCTTGCACACATCATGGCCAAACTCGATGGCGTCGATGATTTCCTGCTCGGTTAGTTCTTCTGCGCCGGCCTCGACCATGAGCACTGCGTCTTTGCTTGCTGCTATGACGAGGTTGAGGTCGCTTTCTTCCATTTGGGCGTGGGTGGGGTTGATCACCAGGTTGCCTTCGCATCTGCCCACGCGAACCGCCCCGATCGGGAACGGAAACGGAATGTCGGATATTACCAAGGACGCCGAAGCGCCGATCATTGCGAGAATGTCGGGCTCGTTGATGTCATCTGCCGAGAGCACCCCGGCGGTTATCTGGACTTCATCTCTGTATCCCTCGGGAAAGAGCGGCCGGATGGGCCTGTCGATACAGCGCGACGTCACGATTTCTTTCACGCCGGGTCTTGTTTCGCGCTTGAGGTAACGCCCCCCGGGGATTCTTCCCGCCGCGAAGAGTTTTTCGCGGTAGTCCACCATCAGGGGGAAGTAGTCTATGTCTCTCTTCAATTCCTCGGCCACCGCTGTTACCAGCACTACGGTACCTTCGCACTGTACCATAACTGCGCCGCTTGCCTGGCGGGCCACTTTTCCACTTTCAATTATGATGCTTCTGCCGCCAATGTCTTTTTCTACTCTGAATGCCACTACAGTCTCCTACTATAAGCAAAAATCTTCCAACACATCTGCCATCTTATTTCCGGATTCCGAGCCTCTCGATGAGCTTGAGGTAGCGCTGCCTGTCTTTTCCTGTGAGGTATTTCAACAGTGTCGAGCGCTTGCCAACCATGCGAAGCAGCCCGCGCCGTGACGAGTGATCTTTCTTGTGAGACTTGAGGTGTTCCGCAAGATGATTGATCTTTTCGGTCAACAGCGCAATCTGCACCTCGGCCGAGCCGGTGTCCGTGTCGTGTGTCTTGTATTCTCCTACGAGTTGAATTTTTTTCTCTTTCTCGATCGTCATGAATGCTGCTCCTTACCGGCTGCGCACTTCCCCGGGCGAGGGTCGCTCAAGAGGTTGTTGCAAGATGAAGACACGGTTCCTCCTGCCCACATATTAGGGATTATAGCAGTATTCAGGCTTGATTTCAATAAGAAAAGGCGCCGACACAGCGCGCCGAACAAGTGTTTGCAGCGCCTCGGCAGCGATATGCAAGCCTGGGCGACGTAATCGCGCCGTTTTTGCCCTTGAACATTTCCGGCGGCTGAATACAATATGCCATTCGAGTTTCTGCCGGCGGCCCAGGCGCGGCCACCGGCTCACGGGCGCGGGCCCCAAGCCCCTGTTGCTTTGCAAGGAGTGTGCAATGAAGCCTGTAGCTGTTCAGCTTTACACCGTCAGAGAAGCCTGTGCCGAAGATTTTATCGGCACTCTGAAGAAGATCGCCGACATCGGGTACAAGGGCGTGGAATTCGCCGGCCTGCACGGCTGCAAGCCCGAGGAGATCGCCAAGGTCGTTGCCGATCTCGGCATGACGGCCTGCAGCAGCCACATCGGGCTGCCCACCGCGGAAACCGTCAACGAGATCGTCCAGCAGGAGCAGACCCTGGGCAACAAGCGCGTCATCAGCGGAATAGGCGGCGACAACATGAAGACCGAAGACGGCTGCAAGCGAGCCGCCGGCATGCTCAACGCGGCCGCCGAGCTCGTGGAACCCTTCGGAATGGAAATAGGATATCACAACCACTGGTGGGAATTCGATCCGAAGATCGACGGCCGCACCCCGCACGAGATAATGTTCGCGCACGTCGCCGACAACGTCTTCGCCGAGCTCGACGTGTACTGGGTTGCCACCGGCGACTCCGACCCCGTGCAGGTAATCTCGAGCATGTCCGACCGCGTGCCACTGCTGCACATCAAGGACGGCCCCCTGGTGAAAGGCCAGCCGCACACCGCCGTCGGAGCCGGCGTGCTCGACATGCACGCGATCATGGCCGCCGCCGATCCCAACGTGCTCGAGTGGGTGATCGTAGAACTCGACGACTGCGCAACCGACATGATGGAAGCCGTCGAGCAGAGCTACAAATACCTCACCTCCGAGCGCCTGGCGGAAGGAAACAAGTAGCGACGGAAAAAAGGATTGGAACGCGAAAGACGCAGGGTGTGCCAGTGCATCCTGCGTCTTTTCGATAGACGCACCGGCCATTCGCCGAACCGATTCTTCGTTTCGCCTGCCGCGCTCCGTTGAATCTCGTTGATTCGCGCCCGCCATCAGGCTTAAATGGAACAAGATCAGGATTCCATACGCCGGCCGGGAAAAACCAATGGCAAACGCAGAAAAGTGGCGGCCCGTCATCATCGCGACCGGCGCGCTCATCGTGGTTGCCACGGTCTTCGTCTGGCCCAGGCAACCGGTTCGCAAACAACCCGCCGGCCACACCTACGAGGAATGCCTCAAGCTCGCCTGGCAGCTCAAGAGAAACTCGACCGGCAGGCTGAAAGCCGCGCCGCCCCAACTCCGGCCGGCCCTCCGTGCCGTTGTCGCACAAAGCGAAGTAGAGCTCTACACTCTCCTCAAGATAACGCCCGCCGGATACTTCCCGGAAGACACGAGCATCTGGAACGGCCTCCGGCAGATCGCCACTGACCTGCGCTCGGTGGAGGCCGGGGCCGATCCTTTCGCCCGGCGGCCGGGCCGATTCGTGCGCGGCTACCAATCCTCCATCGGCGGCCTGCAGGGATACTCGATAAACATCCCGGCCGATCACGACTTCAGCAGCCGGGCCCCGCTCGTGGTTCATCTTCACGGCTTCGGCAACGCCGACCGCTGGCACATCCCGCAGGCGGCCGAGTTTCCAGAGGCGATTTCCGTGGCACCGCGCGCGTTCGGGCCTACCGATTTCATGTTCATCGGCGAGGCCGACGTGCTCGACGTGCTCGAAGACGTGAAGCGGAACTATCGGATCGACGAAGACAGGATCTACCTCGCCGGCAGGTCTATGGGCGGCACGGGGTGCTGGAGCCTCGCCGTACACTATCCCGATATGTTCGCCGCCATTGCACCTATTGCCGGCAGCGCCGACTTCCGCGCCTGGGCGAAGCCCGAGGATCTCAGGCCCGCCAACGACCTGCAACGAATGCTCGTATTCCAGAAGAAGGCGACCTCTGCAACCTTCCTCGTCGAAAACCTCATCAACGTGCCCGTGTATTGCATCCAGGGCGGCGACGACACTATCGTCTTACCCATGCACTCCCGGATAGCGATGGCCGGGCTCAAGAAGGCCGGCGGCACCGAACGCGTCTACTGGGAGTTTCCCGGCTTCGGGCACGGCCCGTTCCCCAAAACGTTTACCGCCGAGCAGGCCAGGTGGCTGCTGGGCAAGAGGCGGGTGCATGATCCCGAGCGCGTCATCTACAAGACCGCATCGCTGCGGCACTCGGGCGCATACGGGATAACAATCCTGCAACGCACCAACCCCGCAGCCTTCTCCGGAATCGAAAAGAAGCGAACCGGCGGCAACACCATCGAGATCACCGCCGCCAACGTCTCGCGATTTCAGATCGAACCCGCCGCGCGGCTGCTCGATCCCAATGAGATAACGGTGAACATCAACGGCAACGCGGCCTACCAGGGTGCGCCTGCGGCCAGGCTCGTCTTCGAGCTGCAAACCGCTGGTTGGCGGCGCGCGATGTCATCCGTCGAAGGCATCGTGAAGCAAAAGGGGCTCTCGGGCCCCATCGAAGACGCCTTCCTTTCACCGTTTATGATCGTGCATGGAGGCGGCGAGGCGGTCAGCAGCGGCGCGATCGGCTGCATCGTCGGGCGCTGGGCGAGGCGCGTGAGCTTTCCCGTCAAGAACGCCGACAACGTCACCGACGAAGACATCGTCAAGTACAACCTGATACTGTTGGGCAATCCGGAAACGAATTCCTTGATGGCACAGGTGATGCGCAAGCTGCCGATCAGGCTCGACGGCAACACTATCACCTGCGGCGACAGGGCCTACGCGGGCGGCGATCTCGGAATGAAGATGTGCTACCCCAACCCGCTCAACCCGCAGCGGTACGTCGTGGTGATAGCGGCCGCCGGCTACAACGGAATGTTCCAGATCAACAATCGCTTCGGAAGCTGGTTCCCGTGGGCCGTCTACAACCATCGCGAGTGGTTTGACTATGCGATCTTCGACGACAAAACGCTCGGGCCGGAGAGCTTTCTCGAGGTGGGATTCTTCGACTCGAGATGGGCGCTCACCGACACCTCCCGATGGCGCCGCAACCCGCGGGGCGAGTATCCCGAAAGGAACGTGCCTCACCTTCAGTCGATCGCCGCGGCACCGGATGAATTTCATCTCACCGACTTGCGGCCCGCCGCCTACTCCACCGAAAAAGGCCCGGTCACCTTCGACCAGCAACCCGATGGCTCGCCGATCCTCGACGCCGAGCAGAAGGAACGGCGCGGGCTGATGGTAACAGGGCCGGCCGCGATGATATACAAGCTCAATGGCGAGGTGAAAGAGATGACCTTCACGCCGTGGGTGCCGGGCACCGGCGGCGAGGACGATACGGGCATGAGCTTTGCGGTCATTGGCGACAACCGGCAGCTCCTCCCGCCCACCCCGGTGCAATCCGGCCTGCCCTCCGAGCCCGTCACCGTGCAGCTAGAAGGCATCAAGAAGATGACGCTGCGCGTCACCCGCGCCGGCGGCCGGAAGTGGCACTATCTCCCCGCCGTCTGGCTCGATCCGATTCTTCGCAAGAAATGAAAGCCGCCCCGCATCGCAAGCCGCCTCGCGGTTCGGTTCTCACCCCTTCTGCGAGCATTCGCACGGCGCCTTGTGGCAGCGGGGGCATCCGTGGGCGTACTTCTGCACGGCTTCGGTCATATCGACACCCGCGATGCTGGCAAGGCTCACCAGCCACGCAAAGACATCGGCGAATTCGCCCTTCATGTCCTTGCGGTTATTGTTCAGCAGCGCGGTGGAAAGCTCACCGACCTCCTCGATGAACCACATGAACGTTCCCCGCAGCCCGCGCTTCGAATCGCGCTCGAAGTAAATCTGCTCGATGGTTTTCTGAAAGTCGGCAATCTTCATTGGATTCTCCCGCGTCGTTACAGCTTCGTGTGAGGGCCTTTGCCAGCCTACATCATACCACGGGCGGCGGCGTATTTTCAAGCAGCGAAGCGATTCACAGCGTCAATCGTCGCAACGAGGCACGCGCCGTTCGCCCGAGATCTGTTTCAGCGGAAGAGATTTCCGGGCTACGCGCTTGATTCGGCAGCCAAAGCATGTAGCATCTGATCGTATGACGAATCATCCGAGAGATCTTATGCAATTCGAGAAACGAATTCCCGCAACATCTTGCAAGTAAGGAGACTTCAGTCGTGCCACAGAAGACAAAGAAAAGGAAAACCGCCGGAAAGAAAACCGCAAAGCCCATCCGCGTCGGCGTGATCGGAGTCGGGCGCGGGCAAGCCTTCGCAAGCGGCGCAACCGACCTTGTGGGCATGAAACTCGTGGCCATCTGCGACACCTGGAAAGAGCGGCTCAAGGAAGTGGGCAAGCGCTATGGCGTAACCACCTACACCAGCTACGACAGGTTCCTCGAGCATGACATGGACGCCGTGATCCTCGCGAACTTTTTCCACGAGCATGCGCCCTTTGCCATCAAGGCCCTCGAAGCCGGCAAGCACGTCATGAGCGAAACGTCATGCAACTCGACGCTCGCCGAAGGCGCCGCCCTGTGCAGCGCCGTCGAGAAGTCCGGCCTGACCTACATGCTCGCCGAGAACTACCCCTACACCGCGTTCAACATGGAAATGAGGCGGCTGTATCAGGAAGGTGAGATCGGAGACGTAGCCTATGCCGAGGGCGAATACAACCACCCGATGCCCGCAACAAGCTCCCTCGCCATCTCGCCCGGGCTGGAACACTGGCGCAACTGCATACCCTCCACATACTATTGCACGCACGCGCTCGCGCCGCTCGTCTTCATCACCGATACCATGCCGGTGAAGGTGAATGCACTGTCGATTGTGCATGGTCGCGACAGGACCCAGACCGTCCGGCGCGGCGATTCCGGATCCGTGATCCTGTGCAGGATGAGCAACGGCGCCATATTCCGCCTCTTCGGCGGGGGCACCGCCGGCCACAGCATCTGGTACCGGCTTCACGGCACGCGCGCAGCCATGGAAACCACCCGCGGCCCCGGCTACTTCGGCCCCGAGCAAATTCGAGTCTGGCGTGAAGAATGGCGCCTCGAGCCCGGCGAGGTAGTCGAACGGACCTACAAGCCCGACTGGCCCGAGCACGCCGACCTCGCACGGAGGTCGGGGCACGGCGGCGGCGACTTCTGGACGAACTTCGACTTCGCGCAGGCCATCCGATCAGGCAAACAGCCATTCCTCGACGTCTACCGAGGCGTAGCCATGTCGTCCGTCGGCATCCTGGCCTGGAAGAGCGCACTCGAAGACGGCGCGCCATTCGACGTGCCCGACTTCAAGAAGAAATCCAGTCGCAGGGCCTATGCCGACGACCACTGGTCGCCATGGCCCAAAGACGCCGGCCCCGGACAGCCACCCTCCAGCATTCTTGGCGAGCAAAGGCCCACCAAGGAAGGGCTCGCCCTCGCCCGAAAAATATGGAAAGAAATAGGCTACCACGGCAAGTAAACACGCTTTTTTGGGTGCCTCTCGCCTCTTGGGTCTGGCTCTTTTAAGGGTTGCAAATGGTGTAATATCAAGAGGTTGAGGGAGGAGCGCATGCCGCAGGACAGATTTGGGCGGCAAGTTAGCGCGGGGGCGCCGGTCGGCGCAGCCCGGACATGTCGTCGCCCGGCGGCTCTCCTCGGGCGTCGTTTTGCTCGAATGAATGGCCGGTCGCGCGCTCGACGCCGGGGGGCGTTCGCATGTACTCGTAAGCGTCGGGCGGATTGATCTCGAGGCCGGGATAGCGCGGTTCGTTCTCTTCGGGCTTGAGGGCCTCGCGCCTGTCGGGCGGGGTGTCGGCGCAGCCGCTGATCAGCAGGGCGGCGACGGCGCAAATGCAAAGCGAGCGAAGCATTGTTGTCCTCCTTCCCGGGGGCTCCCCGGCATGAAACAATTACAGAAGGCTCCATATATATTAACACGCGCGGGCGGAGAAATGTTTCCCCGCTGGTGATCATGCATCGTTCGTTTGCGGGAGTGCTTTTTCTTCGGGCTTCTTGATACCGAGCCAGGCGGCGATGCGCGCGAGCGAAACGTAGAGCGTAGGAACGACGACGAGCGTGAGCAGCGTGGCGAATGCGAGGCCGAAGATCACTGCGATGGCCATCGTGCGCCACCACTCGCTCGACTGGCTCCGCGTGACCCACTCCAGCTTGTCGAGATGAAAATCGAACGAAACGCCGGTTGCCATCGGGATGAGGCCGAGGATAGTTGTCGTTGCCGTAAGCAGAACGGGGCGCAGGCG
>JABMSA010000514.1 GCA_013202185.1 Planctomycetota bacterium | reverse complement strand
TCGGCGGCGTCTTCGAGGCGGCGCTCCGCGTCGGAAAGCGAATCGACGTCGGAAAGCGAATCGACGTCGGAAAGCGAATCGACGTCGGAAGGCGAATCAACGTCGGAAGGCGAATCAACGTCGGAAGGCGAATCAACGTCGGAAGGCAAATCGACGTCGGAAGGCGAATCGGCCGGCTGGTCCTTTTCGTCTTTCTTTTCTGGTTTTTTCTGCTCGGGCTCTTCTGCCACCTCTTTGTAGGTGTCCCAAATCGTCCGCACGAACGCGCGTTCCATGTCGAAGAGTCGGCGGAACCTCTTGTATCCGGTGCGGCCCATTTCTTTGCGCAGGTGAAAATCCTTGCTGAGCTTTACGACCGCCTCGGCGATTTCTCCGGGCCTTCCGGGCTGGATGAGCAGGCCGGTCTTTTCGTGGTCGATTAGCTCGGGCACGGCTGCGATGTTGGTGGCGATCACGGGCAGCTTGGCGGCCATCGCCTCGATGATCGATATGGGCGAGTTCTCGGCGTAAGACGGCAGCAGAAAACAATCCGCCGCAGCGTAGTAAACGTAGCGGGCCTCTTCGTCGGCCTCGGGCCGCATGTCGACCAGGTCCCCGACGCCCAACTGTTTTCGAAGCTGATCGAGTTCGTCGGTGGCGCCCTGGGCAACGTTTTCGTCGGGCCCCACCAGCAAGAACAACACCGACGGATCCATCCGTTTGACCAGCGTGGCGGCTTCCACGATGTCGTAGCAGCCCTTTCGTTTGCCCTTGACGCCCATCAGCAGAAAGACCACCCTGTCTTTCGGGACGCCGAGGATATGACGGGCCTTGGTGTAGTGCATCTTGCGCTCGTAGGGGGACGAGTTGACGCCGTTGTAGACGACCCTGATGCGATCGGGCGAGGTGAGCTTCGAGTGAAATTCCTTCCACGACTGCGACAGCACCGCAACCTTGTTGCATCGGTTAAGGATGAACTTCACGTACGCTCTGCCGAAGAAGCTGCGATTCTCGAAGAAAAAGTTGAAATCTCCTCCGTGGTTGTGGAATACCACCTTCGTGCCAAGGAGCCTGGCAATGAGCACGTCGATGGACTTTCGGTAGAAGTCGAGCGTGCCGCCGTTGTGGATGTGGACGAGGTCGGGTTTTTCCTTCCGGATCATGGCGACGAATTCGCGGATGATGCCCAACTGCGACTTGACGCCCTGCCACAGGGTGCGGTCCTTGGATGTGCGCTTGCTGTTGTCGAAGAGGATGAGGGCGGCCTTGTTCCCCAGCGAGCTGGCCATCATGTCATTGATGAGGGTAGATATCCCTCCGCTCGGCGGCTTGGTGGGGCCTACGACCATCACCTTGACGCGCTTGCCCTCGGCGGGCTTTGGAAACGCTACAAACGGTTCCTTTCGGTGGCGGTGCCCTCGGCCGCCGCGGCGACCCCGGCGCTGTTGTCGCTGCTGGCCGTCGGGGGCTGTTCCCGGGTCTCTTGCCGGTGCAGATGATCGCGAATCGTCCGAGCGGTCTGTTTGCTGATTCCCCTGACCGCCGCGATTTCGTCTAGGGTTGCGTCGCGAACTTTTCCGACGTGGCCGAAATGATCCAGAAGAGCCGCCCTGCGGGCGCTTCCCACCTTGGGAATCCCCGCCAGCGGATCGGCTATCAGGTGTTTCTTCCTCAGCTCTTTGTGGTACGTTATCGCGAACCGGTGAGCTTCGTCTCTCACCCTCTGGAGAAGATGCAGCTCGGGGCTCTCTTCCGGGAGGACTATCGGGCTGGTCCTGCCCGGTATGAATATCCTCTCGCTGATCTTCACTTTCTCTGATTGTCCTGGTCTTGCCCGGAGGCGGGTCTTGGCGAGGCCGATGACGTCGACGGTTGTGATCCTCATTTCGGCGAGGACCTGTGTGGCCTGGCTGAGCTGGCCCTTGCCGCCGTCCACCATCAGCAGGTTTGGCAGTTGGCCGTTCTTCATTATCCTTGTCAGATGGCGCACGAGCACTTCCCTCATCATTGCGAAGTCGTCGCTCTGCGTCACCGTCCGTATTTTGAATCGGCGGTACCTGGCCTTGTTGGGCATCGCGCGGTCGAAGGTCACCACCGCCCCCACCGCCAGCCTGCCCTGAATGTTGGAAATATCGAAGCATTCTATCCTCTCAGGAAGATTATGTAGTTTCAGTTTCAGTTTCAGAATTTCGAGTAGGCGCTCATTGGATTCCTGCCTGGAAATCTTGGTGCGGAAGGAGTTTTCGGCGTTTCGCACGGCCAGTTCGATCAAGCGCTTTTTTTCGCCTCTTTTCGGGCATATCACGTCGACCTTTCGCCCTTTGATGTCGGAAAGATAGCTCGCCAGAGGCACGGCTTCTTCGGTTTGAACCGGTATGAGCACCTCACGGGGTATGTAGCGCTGCTGGCCGTAGAACTGTTTGAGGAAGGATGTAACCACTTCTTCCGCGTTCATGTGCAGGAGGCCGAACGTGAACGAGGCAAAGTCGCCCAGCTTGCCGTTTCTCACGAACATCACCACGATCTCAACGGCCCCGGGCCCTCGATGATACCCGAAGATGTCGCGGTCAGGCGAATGAATGGATGTGATCATCTGCCTTTCAAACGTTCGCCGGATCGCGCGGATACGGTCGCGAGTGTGCGCCGCCCGCTCGAAGTGCTGTTGGGCCGCCTCCTGCTTCATTTGCGTGGTCAGGGCCTCGAGCACCTCGTCGTACTTGCCGTTGAGCACCAGTATTACATGATCGAGCATTTTCCGGTAGGCGTCCTGCTCCATTCCCGCGCAGTAGCCGCATTGTGTGCCCATCTGGTGATGCAGGCATGCTCGCTTGCGGCGTGCGCCGATCTTGCACTTGCGCAGCGCGAAAACTCTATTGAGCAGTCGGATGGTTTCTCGTGCCTCCCTCGACGAAGTATACGGTCCGAAATAGATCACACCATTCTTTGTTGCCCTTTCTTTTTGGAGCTTGCTGATTTCTGCCCGCTGCTTCCCCGTTGGAAGCTGCACCTGCGGGTACGGCTCGGTCATGTCGATCGCCAAACAGATGTAGCTCTTGTCGTCTGTGAGGCGGATGTTGTATTTGGGTTTGAATTGCTTGAGGAAGTTGTTTTCGAGGATCAGGGCTTCTTTTTCGGTGTTGGTGACAACGTAGTCGAAATCGGCTATTCTGCTGACAAGCGCCCTGTAGAGCGCGCGGCCGTCGTCGCCCGCCAGAAAGTACGATCGCACCCTGTTGCGCAGGTTGAGCGCCTTGCCGACGTAAATCACGTGTCCGGCGGCATCTTTCATCAGGTACACGCCCGGCGACTGCGGCAGCGTTTGCAGCTTGTGCTGCAGCTTCGCCGGCGGCCGCACCTCCTGCCCGAGGATTTCTGTTTCGCGCTCGCCCATTATACTTCTATTGTAGTCTCAAGCGGTGCTCTTTTTCAATGAGAAATGGCGCCAATGCCGCAAGAACCTCGCATTTGATGCAGAGCCGCTCCCTGGTTTCACTTCACCGGGTCGTAGCCTCCCCGTCCGAAAGGATGGCAGCGCAGAATACGCCACACTCCCTTGGCGGCGCCGACTATCACGCCTTTCTTCTGCACGGCCTCGATGAAGTAATTGGAGCAGCTCGGGTAAAAACGGCACCTCGGCCCCAGCAGCGGCGAGATGATCCACTGATACAATCTGACGGGGAAAACGACAAACTTCGCGATCATTGCTTTCGATCTCATGCGGGGCCCGCCTTACCTGTGCCGGGCTGCTTTTCCGAGAGCTTGCGGGCGATCCGGCCCATGCACTCCTCCACGGCGCCCAGGGGCGGCTTGTTCCAGCCGGTGCCGGGAAGCAGAATAATGTCGAGGCCCGGGGGCATTTCGTGCTTGTGCAGGCGGTAGGCTTCTTTCAGCAGGCGCCTGGCGCGATTGCGCTTTGCAGCCTTGCCAAACCTGTTTGGCACTGCAACCCCTATTCGGGTGCGCGACGTGCCGTTGGGCAAGTACCGGCCGTAAATGAGCCCGGCCCGCACGCTGCCGCCATCCTGGAAAACGCGGTCGAAATCCTTTCGTTTTCGAACTCGTTGTTCTCTGGGCAGTCCGAAGCGTTTTTCCACCATTGACCGCAATCTTCCCGGGCGGCTTTTCTCACCGGCAACTCTATGTGCATTTTACACCAAACGCGCCGGCAATGCAACATTTAACAGGCGCCTACGCCCGGGTAGGGTGTGATCAAAGATCCTGGTTCAGGCCTCCACAATCGTCGGCTCTTCCAATCGTCCTCGTCGTCGATCCGTTTCTTTCCGTGTCCGAATCCTCCTCCTCGATCTGTATTCGGAGGTGGGCATCGTTGTTTGCCGGCGAAATGAATGTGCTTATCACATTGTGGGAGGGACACTTTT
>JABMSA010000041.1 GCA_013202185.1 Planctomycetota bacterium | reverse complement strand
TTCTGGAATGCGGCCTGCATTCTCACGTGCCATGCAGGCGGCACGTCGAATGCCGTCACAAACAGCCGCCGGATGTCTTGCGGTATCTTTTTCATATCGGCGATGGACACCCTCCGGGCGATCTCGGCCGCGAGTTCGCCGCTGTAGAATCCGCCACGAACCGCCGCCTCCTTGAACAGCTCGTTTTCCTCCAGCAGCCGCGAGCCCTCCATGATGTTGCGGTAAAACGACAACGCAAACAGCGGCTCGATGCCGCTCGAGACGCCCGCGATGATGCTGATGGTGCCCGTGGGCGCCACAGTTGTGACCGTTGCGTTGCGCATTGCTCCGTAGCCGGCCTGCTGCCAGGTACTCTGGGCGAAGCTCGGGAACGGTCCCCGGCGAGCGGCAATGTCGCTGGAAGCCTGGTGGCTTCGCTTGTTGATGAACATCATCACGTCTTCGGCCAGTTGCAGCGCGCGGTCACTGTTGTATGGCACGCCCAGCAGAATGAGCATCTCGGCGAAGCCCATGATGCCCAGCCCGATCTTGCGGTTGGCCTTTGTAAGCGCTTCCGTTTCGCCCAGCGGAAAACGCGTCGCGTCGATGACGTTGTCGAGGAAATGCACGGCCTTATCCACCGTCTCGCCAAGCTTATCCCAGTCGATCCGGCCGTCGGCCGCCATCTTGCGGAGATTGATCGACCCGAGATTGCACGACTCGTACGGCAGCAGGGGCTGTTCGCCGCAGGGATTGGTCGACTCGATCGCGCCTGCTTGCGGCGTGGGGTTGCGGCGGTTGATCTCGTCGATGAAAATCACGCCCGGGTCTCCGCACTGCCAGGCGGCCATCGCTATCATGTCAAACACGTGCCGGGCGCTCTGCCTGCCCGCCGGCCTTCCGGTGCGGGGGTTGATCAGATCGTACGAATCGTCGTTTTTCACGGCCTCCATAAACGAATCGGGCGCGGCCACGGATATGTTGAAATTGCGGAGCCTGGACCCTTCCATCTTGCACATGATGAACTCGAGGATATCGGGATGATCGGCGCGTAGAACGCCCATATTAGCCCCGCGCCGCCGGCCGCCCTGCTTGATCACGCTTGTGGCGGCGTCGAAGATGCTCATGAACGACACCGGGCCCGACGCTACGCCGCCGGTGGATTTGACGATGTCGTTTTTCGGGCGCAGCCGCGAGAACGAAAAGCCCGTGCCTCCGCCTGATTGATGCACCAGCGCCATCGTCTTGAGCGCGTCGAAGATATCGACGATCGAGTCGCCCACCGGCAGCACAAAGCAGCCCGCAAGCTGGCCGAGCGGCGTTTGGGCGTTCATCAGCGTTGGCGAGTTGGGGAGGAACTCGAGGCCCGAGAGCATGCCGAAAAACTGCTCTTCGGCAGCGGCGGCATCCTCGCCGTGGATATCGTCGGCCAGTGCCACGCCGCGGGCAACGCGCCGCATCAACTCTCGCGGCGTCTCGACTACACAGCCGGCCTCGTCTTTGAGCAGGTAGCGGCGCTCGAGCACTTTCACGGCGTTCACCGAGAGCTTGAGGTCGTCGCGGACGCCCAGCGCATGCTTTGTCCGGCGCACCTCGGCCCGCAGATTCCGGTGGAGCATGTAGGCCTTGGCCACCTCCGGATACTGCCGCTGCACGAGGTGCTTCTCGACGAGGTCCTGCACGTTCTCGACGGTTATGTCAAGCGGCCGCCGCCGCGACAACTCGTCCACGACGCGCTCAGTCACGATGCGAGCGGCGCCGTCATCGAGCCGCCCGACGGCGGCCTGAGCCTTTCGAATTGCGACGAGGATCCGCTCGTCGTCGAACGGCTGCCTGGTTCCGTCTCTCTTGATGATCTCCACGATAGTTGCCACCTGCCGTGCCACGCCCTTCCTCCTCTGTCTTGATTGATGTCCTCCTACATGTATAGTGTCGCAAGGCGAGGGAAAGTTGACGGAAAACTTGTCGAAATAACGGATCGATCTGCCGGTCGTCGGCAGTCGGCGTCACGCAGAGACAAACAGCGGCGACTTTTGCCGACATTTTTGTTTGATTAACCTCCCTCAAACGGTATATTATTGTACTGTAAGCCTCGGCGGTCAAAGTAATCGTAGACGAAGCTGTTCCTCAGGCGGGATGAGTAGGAACGAATCGTCAATTCAAACGCGCTGGCTTTGGAGGCCGACCGGGCTCTCAGAATTGCCAGTGGAACGGATGTCAGGAGGCTCTTATGCCGGCAACGCGATCCAAGAAGCAGCAGCACAGCTCGCCGAAAGGCAAGCCGGCCATGCTTCCCGTTGGCAAACTTCTTCTCGATGCTGAAAATCCCCGTCTCGCCTCAGGCGAAGGAGGCGACACACAGACTGAGCTTTTGAAAGTGCTCTGGCAACAGATGGACGTCGTTGAGGTGGCGTTGTCCATCGCTGCGAATGGGTATTTTAGGGAAGAGCCATTGCTTGTGATTCCCGGCGACAGCAGCAAGCCCAAAGAAAAAGGTAAGCACATTGTCTTGGAGGGTAACCGTCGACTGGGTGCAGTGCTGCTGTTACGTGATGAGAAACTCAGAAAACAGATAAAGGCGACCGATCTGCCCGATATCAACGCTGAGAGACGCGCCGGCTTGGACAAGATCCCAGTCAGCATTTATGCCGGCAGAGAGGAACTGTGGACGTATTGCGGCTTTCGCCACATAAATGGCACGCAGCCGTGGGATCCTTTCAGTAAGGCAAAATACGTGGCAACGGTTCATGACAAGTACAAAGTTGACCTGGCGGAAATCGCCTCCAGAATCGGTGACCGCCACGCAACAGTCAAGAGGCTGTACAGGGGATACGAAGTCTTGCGGCAGGCTGAAAAGCACGCTGACTTTGATCGGGAAGACCGCGTCAAGAGCCGCTTCTATTTCTCGCATCTCTACACCGCTCTCGATCAGGTCGAATTCCAGAAGTTTCTCGGGATTGCGTCTGGAACGTCCTTGAGAGCCAACCCTGTACCCAAGTCAAAGCTGGGGAATCTCAACGAGGTGATGACGTGGATCTACGGTAAGAAGTCAGCGAACATTGAGCCCGTGGTCCGCACGCAGAGCCCCGATCTCAACAGGCTTCGGGAAGTCATCAGCAAGCCTGCGTCGTTGGCGGCGTTAAGAGCCGGCTACCAACTCAGCACGGCTTACCAGATCAGCATAGGAGACAAGCGCCGTTTTCGCCATGCTCTGACGACGGCAAAGGAAGAACTCCAGCAAGCCAAGGGAACGCTTACAACAGGGTATGCAGGCGAAGACGACCTCTTTGAGACGGTCGGTGATATTGTATTGCTCGCGGACAAGATCAAGGAAGAAATGGAAAGCAAGCGGAGCGAGAAGAAGATCTCAGGCGGAGGAAAAAAGTGATATGCTCCCGTTCCCGGATCGTCCTACGGACAGGATAAGATTGGCTGACTGGATGGAGATACAGGCCCTGCAGGCACCTGATGGCGACGTCAGCCGGGGGGACTTGGTGAGCACCCTGCGGCGAGAGGGGCTGTTCCGTACCTTCACACAGGACTCTGATATTGAAGAATTGATTCTGGCCGTGTTCAATGAGTTGGAGTCTCGTTCGAAGGCAACAAGAGACGCCTATCCATTCCAAGTAAACGGCCCCGTCCTCCAGACGATAGGTGACTGGAAGAAACATCCTGTGTACGTGTTCTGCTTGTGCCTGTCCTACTTCGGATGCAAGGAGAAAAAGGGAACCGAGGCCCCTCCGAGAAGGTGGTTCGAGCACATCTCCAGGGACGCCGCAACCCAGTACTTGAGCGGCGAAGGAGTCAGATTCGGCTCTCCAAGGGTCGCAAAGGAGATACCAACCGCATTCAAGAGCGCCGTAGAACACCTCTGCAAGTGCCTGAGGGAGGGCGACGGCTACAAGAAGGGCGGGCTGAAGAATGCAAAAGACGATGGTGTTGACATCGTCGCGTGGAAGCATTTTCCCGATGGTCTTCCAGGCAAACTGATTCTGTTCGGTAATTGCGCATCTGGGAAGAATTGGGACGCCTCGAAGAGGAGGGAACTCGATCCGCATTCTTTTTGCCTTGATTGGATGCATAATCCTCCCTCGTCTCCTATCATCAGATCATTCTTTATTCCCCATCGCATAGAGCGCGAGGATCTTGCCTCCCATTCGAGAAGGGCAGGGATAATCTTCGACCGCTGCAGGATAGCGTACTATGCATCTCGGCAGACTCGACCGAGCCAGTACTTCGAACAAAAGGAACTCGTTGAATGGACTGAAGACCAGTTGTCCTGTACTCTTAACTGATGAGAAATCCATTACACTCTCTCTGCCCATATTTTGCCATGTTTCCTGAGGATTTTGTCAGGGAGCAAGTCGACGCCTACACAGCCCCGGGGGATTGTGTCTTCGACCCTTTTTCCGGGCGCGGAACAACTATATTTCAATCTCTGTTGATGGACCGCAGATCCGCCGGGGTCGACGTAAACCCCGTGGCGTATTGCATCTCGGGTGCAAAGGCGGAGCTTCCGTCTCTCAGCCAGATACTCGATCGAATCGACAAGTTGGAGTCCTTGTACGCGTTCTGTGATGAAGAAAAGTTCAGAGAAGAAAGAAGAACATTGCCGCCTTTTTTCAGGCGGGCCTATTACCATACAACATTGAATGAACTACTGTTCCTTCGATTGGCTCTCAACTGGCAGAGCGATCCTGTTGACCGCTTCGTCACGGCCTTGGCCCTTGGCTGCCTGCACGGCGAAGTGAACTCGGCCAAGTCGTACTTCAGCAACCAGATGCCGCGCACGATCAGCACAAAGCCGCAATACTCACTCAAGTACTGGAAAAAGAAGAAGCTTTGGCCTCAGAAGAGAAACGTTTTTGCCATGTTGCGGATCAAAGCCGGATTCCGCTTGAGCGGCGCAATTCCTTCCAGTCGGGGGCAAGTGCGGCTTGCAGACGCCCGCAAGTCTGCGGATGAGTTCCCTCACTTGAAAGGCCAAGTGAGCGTCATAGTTACCTCACCGCCGTATTTCGATGTCACCAACTACGAGGAAGACCAATGGCTTCGCCTCTGGCTTTTGGGCTTCGATCCCAAACCAAGCTATTCTCAGTTTTCGCATGACAGTCGGCATACTCAAGAGGACCACTATTGGCGGTTCCTCCAAGAATCCTGGAAGGGCATCAAGCCGCTGTTGAAAGAGAACGCTACAATAGTCTGTCGGATGGGCGCGAAGGGTCTGACCGAAGCAAGGATTCGAGAACGAATGGTGCAGTCCGTCCAACTCGTGTTTCCTGAAGCGAAGATGCCCAAGCGTCCTGTCATCTCGAATATTCGGAATTCCCAGACGAGAGCTTTCCGACCCGGAAGCAAAGGGTGTCTGTTCGAAATGGATTTTGTCTTCTCACTTTCTGGATGAGCTACCAAGTGGCAGGATGGCGTTTGGCCGTGGCCGCACACTGACCGGCAACTTGTGCCCGCATACGGCAATTGGCCAACTTCCGCAACAGGGGCGGCCATGCGGCTGCCCCTGCCATTCCAGGGCACTCAGTGTCCCGAGCGCTGCTCAGTCTGGCATCGATGCTTTTTCTTCCTCGCCCGGCGGCATGAGGACGCTGTCGACCATGTGAATTACGCCGTTGGCGCAGATGATGTCCGTCTGCGTCATCGTGGCGCCGTCGATTGTCAGCTTGCCATTGGCTTTCGTTATGGTCAGTGACTTGCCGGCGAGCGTCCGGAGGCTGCGCCGCCTGGCGATTTTGTCGGCGGTGTACTTGCCACGCACTATGTGGTATTTCAGTATTCCTGCCAGCTCTTGCTTGTTTTGAGGCATCATCAGCGATTGGAGCTTGCCGGGGGGAAGCCCTCCGAAGGCGGCATTGGTGGGCGCAAAGATGGTGAAGGGCCCTTCTTCTTCCAGTGTGTCGATCAGGCCGGCGGCTTTCAACGTCTTGACGAGCGTCTCGAGGTCCTTGTTGGCCATAGCGGTTGCGACGATGTTGTCGGCGGCGGCCGGCGGCATTATGACCATGTCGATCATGTGTATCACGCCGTTGCTGCATCCGATGTTCCTTTCTATCACTGTGGCGCCGCTGATCGTGATTTTGCCATCCTTAACCAGTATGCTTAGGGGCTCTCCGGCGAGGGTCGGAAGGCTCGACATCTTGCTGATCTTGTCGGCCGTGTACTCTCCCTGGACCACGTGGTACTTCAGTATCCCCGCGAGCTTGTCTTTGTTTGCCGGTTGCAGCAGCGAATCGAGCATGCCGGGCGGCAGTTTTTCGAATGCCCTATTGCTGGGTGCAAACACCGTGAAAGGCCCCTCGCCTTCCAGGGTGGGCGCCATGTCGGCGGCTCGGAGCGCGGCAACGAAGGTGCCCATGTCGTTGGCCTCCGCTGCTGTTGCCACGATGTTGTTCATCACGGGAACTTGTGCTTCTTTCATTTCACAGCCGAAAAGAAGCAACAGCATGAGGACGACACAGGCCGTGAGGATCGGTGATTTTCTCATAATAGGTCTCCTGGTACATACTTGCCCTGGTGTGTGGTG
>JABMSA010000040.1 GCA_013202185.1 Planctomycetota bacterium | reverse complement strand
CCATAGTCCCATAGTCCCATAGTCCCATAGTCCCACAGTCCCACAGTCCCATAGTCCCACAGTCCCATAGTCTCATAGTCCCATAGTCCCACTATTCGGCGGCGGCGAGCGTGATGCGGAGTATGGCGCCGCTTTCCGTGTTGTGAAGGGTTGCACATCCCCTGTGGCTTTCGGCGATCGACCTGATCATGTTCAAGCCGAGGCCCAGGTGCTCGGGCAGGTTGCGGGTGGTGTAAAACGGTTCGAATGCCTTCTGCACGTCGGGCACGCCGCCGGCGTTGTCTTCGACCTCGACGACAAGGCGTTTGGGCTCTGTGCGCGCCCTGATCACGACGCTCCCGCTCTTGCCGGCTTCCCTTAACGTGTCGACAGCGTTGACGATGGCCTCGTCGAGGGCGCACAGCAGGGCGTGGCGGTCGCCTTTGATCGTCGGTATTTCGTCGCCGAGTTCGGTGAGGATTTCGATGCCGCCGGGCGCCGCGCTCAAGGTCGCAAGATCGGCCGCCGACGTCATGAGGTCGCCGATGTTCACCGGCGCGTGCGGGCGGAACGCCGGCGTTACCACTTCGGTCAACTGCTGCACCAACTCCCTGGCGTGCCTTGCCTCCGACACTACGCAATGCACGCTGTCGTGCGGACCGTCTGAAGCCTCGGCATCGGCGCCGAGAATTTGCGCGAAGCCGGTGATGGCCGTGAGGCTGTTCGCGATGTCGTGCACGAGCTTGCCGAGCAGGTGGTGGACTATCCTGTTTTTTTCGCCCTCGAGCAGTCTGTTTCTCGAGCTGACGCTGTCCGAAATATCGGTGAGGACAACGCAGTAGGTTTCGAAATCGACGGATGCGGTGCAGAGGTTCAAGGCGACGGTTGCCGCGTTTTTCCTCGTGAGGCGCAGTGGCACCGGGCGGCGGGCGGGCACGGCTTGCCGAAAAGCCTCGAGCAGGAGGTGGTTGTCGACGAATGTATCGAGTTGCCACAGGCTCTTGCCGATTGCATCTTCGGCGGACGTTTCGGCCAGTTGCTCGAACCCGGCGTTGGCGTACTGAATGCGGCCGCTCTCGCGGCGGATGATTGCAATTGCGTCGGCGGATGCATCGAGCAGCGCGCGAAACCGCTCCCGTTCCCTTTCGACTTCCGATTCAAGCTCGAGGCGCCGGCGCGTTCCCGCGATTATCTCGGCCTCGTGTTCTTCGAACAGTCGGAACGCTTCGGTGTAGATGAATTCGGGGCCGGTCTCCGGGCTCAGCAGCACGCACAGTTGGCCTTGTTCACGGCCGTGCCGCCGGAGCGCTGCGGTGTGCGCGCCGATGCCCTCGAGCGGGATTCCGGCGTGCTCGCGCGACCACTCGGCGAGGTCGGCGCCGATGGGCAGATCGGTTGCGTCGCCCGGCTCGATGTGGTGGCCATCGACGAACCGGTGGGAATCGGGGAACGTTGCGAAGAGGGAATAGGCCCTTACGGCGCCTTCGCCGGATAGATTCAACAGCGCTGCCGCGATGTCGGCGCGAGATAGTTTTTCTTCGGTGACGGGTGCCTGTGCCATGTGAAATCCTCCGGCCTTGTGCAATCGGCTTGCAGGCCATTTGTTTCAACAAGGCGCAAGCGGCGTGATGCGCCGGGGGCGCAGGAACGATGAGATGTGAACCGGGATGTGATGAGCAACTGACGGCACAAGGCGAAAACTGACGGCCCGAATGTTATTTGAGGATATCGGGGAGCTTGCCGTTGGGGATGGGAATTGTGACTTCGCCTCTGTCCTTGAGGATGAATCTTTTCTCGCTGAAAAGGTATATGATCTCGGGGCTGCTGATGGTGCGGCCCTCCTGGATGAGTTCCGGCGGATCGCCTTTCGGGCCGGTGAGCACCAGCTTGCCTTCGATGAGGTCGTATACTGCCTTGTGGCACCGTGCGCGGCGCTGTTTGCTCACCATCGTCACGGGCTCGCCGGTGGCCACGAGGTACGTTATGGCCTTTCCCTTCGTTTTTTCGCCGTTCTCGTTGTTGTCTTTTTCCACTTCGCCGATGGTGCCTACCACCTTGTCGCACTCGATGCGGGCCTCGCCGTAGGTGATGACCACGTTTTTCGTGCAGGTGAAGCCGTCTCCTTGGTAAACGATCTGGTCGGCCTTGAGGTTGAGGGCTTGCTCGACTTCGCCGGGGGCTTCGTCTTGGCCGTCGCCGGGCTTGTCTGCGTTTTCCTGCGGGCCGTCGTCGGCCGGGTCTGTTGCGGGCGGTGTTTCGGCGGGGTCGTCTTCGAGGGCTTCTTCGAATGATTCGGCCGGGTCCTTGGGCTGCGTGTCGGCGGTTTTTTCCGCTGCCAGCATCGGCGCCGCCGCCAATGCGGCTGCGGCTGTCACGATCAGAAGCAAGGCTGCAAATCTCATTTTTCGCCTCCTTTTTCCTCGGGAGCTTCGATGGTATTGTCGATCCGAAGCAGTTCGATTCTATCGCGCGCCTGGTCGGTGAAGCGCGAGTGGGGGTATTCGTAGATCAGTACGTCGTAGGCTTCCCTCGCCTTTTGTTTTCGGCCGTTGATGCGGTGAATGTCGCCGATTATCAGCCACATTTGGGCGACCTTCTCTTTTTCCGCAGCGTCTTCCTCTTCACCCTTATCCTCGGCCTCATCTTCATCCTCATCCTTCTCGGCTTCTTCGGCGCGGAGGGCGGCGGTCTTCTGTGCCATTCTTATCTGAATCTGCTTGCGGGCAAGGATGAGCTTTTGCTTGAGGGGGGTGGTCCAGTAGGGCCGGTACAGATCCTTGAGCTTGCCCAGGGCCTGCGTCGGGTCTTCGAGGGCAAGAACGTCCTTGATTTGCTGCTGCCCGGTGGCCGTGATCACTTCGAGGTATTTCGCCGCTTCTGCCGCGACCTCTTTTTCATGTGTCTGCCGGGCCAGGAGCTCGAACATTAAATATGCCTTGCCTACATTTCCGGCCGCGAATACTTCGATGGCGCTGCTGAGTTCCTGCTCTTTTCCCGGCGGCAATTCCGCTTCATCGGCGGTGTCGTCGGCCTTTGCCGGCTGGGTGTTCTGTTCTTGGGCGGGCGCGATGGCGGCGGGCGGCTCGGGGGTATCGGCCTCCTCGCACAGCGCCGGCTTGCCCGGCAGGATGGCCGCAAGGCAAAAGGCAATGGCGATCAGTTTGGGCATGTTCGATCCTCGTGCGAGTCTCAAGAAAACGTTCTTGCCTCCATTACATTATAGCGCGCGCGGCGTTGCATGTCAAACGGCAAAGCGGCCCGATGACGTCATAATTTGTGTGTGGCAGCTTGATGGGCCCGACGTGACCGGATAATGCGATGCAATTATCCGGAGGTTCTCCCCCGTTCTTGGGACGTTACCAGGATTTTTGTGAGCGCCGCGGGTAGGCCACATGGCGGAGAGCGCACAAGATCGACGGGCCGCGTTTGTCGTGCCCCCAACCCCCGTTGCCGAGCATTCGGATTTGCGCTTTTTTCGGAGCGGCGATTCTGCTAACATCTTTGTCGGCCTCAACTGTGAATGCCAGGTTTGTGTCGTGTAGATCTCAAGCAATCTGAGAGGAGCTGCAAGTGAAATCGGTGAAGATCGGGCTTTTGGGCGCCGGCAATATCGGGCGCGTACATATTGAAAGCCTGCAAAGGGTAATGGGGGCCGAGGTGGTGGCCGTGGCCGACACGGACACCGAAACGGCCGCCGCCGCGAGAGAGAAGTACTCGATACCGGAAGTTTTTTCGGATTATCGCAAGCTGCTGAAGCTGCCCGACGTCGATGCCGTTTTCGTGTGCACGCCCAACGTTTTTCACAAGGAGATGGTGATCAACTCGGTGCAGGCGGGCAAGCATGTGTTTTGCGAGAAGCCCATGGCCATAAACGCCGCCGAAGCGAAGAAGATGGTGGCCGCCGCCCGCGAGAAAAAGCGAATTCTTTTCATGGGTTTCTGCAACCGTTTCAACGCCAACAGTCGGGGTCTGAAAAAAATGATAGAAGCCGGCAAGCTCGGCGATATTTATCACAGCGTTGTAAGCGTAACGCGCCGGCGCGGCGTGCCGGCCATAGGTGGCTGGTTCACGCAGAAGTCGCAGGCCGGCGGCGGCGCGCTCATCGACATCGGCGTGCACATGCTCGATCTCACCCTGTGGCTCATGGGCTTTCCCAAGCCGGTGAGCATTTCGGGGGCCGCCTACAGCAAGTTTGGCCATCGCAAGGATTATGTGTACACCTCGATGTGGGGCGAGCCCGTGCCGGGCGGAAAGTTTGACGTGGACGACTACGCCACGGCTTTTGTGCGGTTCGACAACGGCGCCACGCTAACGCTCGAGTGCTCGTGGGCGGCAAACATTCCGCAAATGCCCTGGACAAGTTACCTGATGGGCGACAAGGGCGGGGCGAGGTTCGACTTCGACGCCGGCCTCGAAATCTACACCGAAGACAGCGGCTTCATCGCCGATGTAAAGCATCAATTTGCCAGGCAAAACAATTACGTGGACGAAGATGCCCACTTTATTGCCTGCGTACAGGGCAAGGAAAAGCCGCTGTGCACCGGCGAGCAGGGCCTTACAGTACAGCAGATCATCGACGGCATATACAAGTCGTCCGAGACCGGCCGAGAGGTGCGGATCAAGTAGCGCCTGAGGCGCCCGGTTGCCGGCGCGGGGCAAGGCGCAGGATCAGATGACATGGGCCGTTATTAGGGTGATGTCGTCGTCGAGGGCGCTCTGGTTGCCGCGCGTGATCTGGTCGATCACGTGCCCGGAGAAGCTGCCGGGGCCCATGTGGGCGATCGACTCGAACAGCGACACCAGCCCGGCGAGCGTCATTGGCACGCCGAGTGACTGCCCGGCGTCGACGAGGCCGTCGGTGTAAAGCACGATCTTGTCGCCGGGCATGATTTCAATTGTATCTTCCGGCTGATCCTCGATGGCGTTGTCGAATGCGCCCAGGATGCCGTTTTGCGACTCGAGCAACTGCGACCCGGCGCCGCCATCGTCTCGAAGCAGTATGGCCGGCGGATGCCCGCCGCCGCTGTATCTGAGCGTGCGGCGTTTTGTGTCGTAGAGGCAGCAGAAGAAGGTGAGGTAGAGCCCGGTCTCGTCGAAGCGCCGAATGAGGAAGCTGTTGATTTCGGCCGTGAGGTCGGCGGGCGACGCCCCCTGGCTGAGCATCCTGTGTATCTCGCCGCTCACGCGGTTGGCGAGCAGGGCCGGCGCTATGCCGTGGCCCGAGATGTCGAATATTACTGTGTAGCACTTGCCGTCGGCGGCCGGCACTATGTCGGCGTAGTCTCCGCCCACCCCCTGCACCGGCAGGTATCTGACGTGGACGTGGAGGTTGTCGCCGTGGTAGCTGCGCGGAATGAGGCTGGAGTGCACGCGCTCGGCGAGGGCGAGGTCGGCCTCGATCTGCTTCTGCTGAGCCGTTACCTTCTCGAGCGCTTCCTCGAGCTCGATCTTGGTCCTTTCGCGCTCGGTGATGTCGCGGGTCACCTCCGCCACGGCCACTACCTCGCCCCGGGCGCCGAATATCGGCGAGGAGCGCAGCTCGAAGAAACTCGTTTGGCCGTCGAGGTCAAGCTTGCGAATAGTCGTGTGTACCAGGCCGTCGCGAAGCGTCTTCACTGAGGGGCAATCGGGGCAGATGCTGTCTTTCTGGTGATAATGATGATAGCACTTCTCCCACAGTGCCGGGCCGTGTCGATCGAGGACTACCTTGTTCTGATATAGCACGCGGAGCTGATTGTCGTAGACCGACACGCCGTCGGCCAGGCCCTTGATCGCCGCTTCGAGCTCGGCGTAAGAGAGCACCGAGCCCGACGAGTTTCCCTCTGAGAACATTTGTGGCCGCAACGGCTTCTTGCTCATTTTGCTGATGCCCGGCAACGCCCCTGCCCGTTCTGAGGGGCGCTCAGGGCTCCTTCTGCTCGAGTTCCATGATTTCGTCGACGCGCCGCTGGTGCTTGCCGCCCTCGGGCTCGGCTTCGAGCCACACATGCACCAGCTCGACAATTTGATCGTCGTCCAGCACTCTCGCACCGAGGCAGAGAATATTTGCGTGGTTGTGCCTGCGCGACATTTCGACCGTGAAAGTGTCGTGGCACACCGCCGCCCGCACACCGCGGACCTTGTTTGCCGCGATGCCCATGCCGATGCCCGTGCCGCAGATCAGTATTCCCTGATCGCAGTCTCCTTTCGACACGGCCCTTGCCACGGGGTATGCCATCTCGGGGTAGTCTGCTGCGTCCTCTGAGGCGCATCCGAAATCCACATACCCCACGTCGAGGCGGCGGAGCATCTGGCGGACTTTTCTCCTGGCGGAAAACCCGGTATGATCGGAGCCCAATGCTATCTTCATAGTAATTCGTCCATCAATTCCGTCAAGTGGTACATGATTTCGACAGCACATTCCCTGAAGCTTGCAACGTCGCCTCCCACCGGATCGGGTATTGCCTCATCGGCCAGCAAAGCGGCCTTTCCTCCGCCTCCCATTTCCTCGATGACCTGCAAATGCTCTCTGGTCATCGCGTAGATCATGTCGGCATCGTCCACCAGCCGCCGCGTGAGGGGCCGGGTGGTGTGTGCCGAGAGGTCGCAGCCTGTTTCCCTGGCCACGACTCGCGCGTGCTCGCCGGCGGTGCCGCCGGGCTTGGCGTTTGTGCCGGCCGAGAGAACCCTGTAGCCGAGCGCCTCGAGCTCGCCGGCCCCGCACCCCAGCCGCTGGGCCATCAACTTGCCGCAAAACACCTCGGCAAGCGCGCTGCGGCAGCTATTGCCCGTGCAAACAAACAACAGCGTTGCGTGCGCCTGCTTCGCGATCATATCCTCACTTATTATTCCCTCTCTCAGCACCTTCCATCTTCCCCGCTGAAACCTCACGACCGTCGACGGCTCCTTCAGCGGCGCCTCGCCCTCGTCTACGATAACATCAACCAGCCCATCGAGATTCTCTTCCGCCTGCCGCGCGGTGGTGGCCGGCGGCTCATCCGACACGTTGGCGCTGGTCACCAGCGCCGGCGCTTCCGCCGCCCGCACAATCTCGCGTGCGGTTTGCGAGGCCGGCACCCGCACGCCCAGCCCCTCTTCGCCTTCGTCGCCAAAGACAACCGTCAGCGGGCCGGGCCAGAAACGTCGGATGACCCTCCGCGCGATCAGCGGCACCTTCGACACACACCCCTGCACGTCGTCGGGGTCGGCGAGCATCAGAGTGTAGGGCTTGCCTGCCGCACGGCGCTTCACCCTGTCGAGGCGTGCCACCGCCTCCGGCACATCCCTGTTGACGGCAAGGCCGTAGACCGTCTCCGTTGGAAACACGCACAGCCCGCCCGCTGCAAGCGCCCGCGCGGCCTCTTCAATTATCGCGGAGCGGTCCGAGCCGGAGTCGATCTTGAGAATGCGCGTCATAGACCTCTCGAGACCTCATGTAAACAGTCAATTAAACCATCATGAGAGCGTCGTTTCAAGCAGAAACCGCGCCATGCGAAAAATGTGCCCCAAGTACCACCCACTCCACAAGCCCAAAAGTTTTTGAACGTAACCTATTAACCACGGAGAGCACGGAGAGCACGGAGAAGAAAGATCCCAGATGATCACTCCGAAAGCCCAAGAGTTTTTGAAGAGCGGACGACGAACAACGCGCCCATCGCCAAATACAGATCGAGGACGACGACGATTGGAAGAGCGGTCATCCGGACATCGAATGGTCTCAGTTG
>JABMSA010000513.1 GCA_013202185.1 Planctomycetota bacterium | reverse complement strand
CGTTGTTCTGGTCGTCGAGCTCGGCCTTGTCCACGGGTATTTTCACCGTGTAGGTGTATTTGCCGGGGGTCGACGTGGTGTAGGCGAGCAATCCTTCTGCCCTGGGACGCTTGGGCCCGAGGGGCACAGCCGTCGAGGCGATCAGCCTGTTGCCGAGAAACAGTTGGATAGGCACCTGCCGATTGGGAAAGCCTCGCGAAGTAACGCTAACCGACACATCAGTCGTTCGGTTTATCAGCACGCGCCTGTCGGCCACGACGTTCTCCATGGCGTAGTCCTTTTCATCCTGCAGTTCCTCTTCGCTCTTCTCGCCGACTCCGACGACAAAAAGCGGCACCAGCAGCGACCGCGCCACGTCGGCGGGCGCGCGGCCGGCGTTGTCTTGCCCGTCGGTGAGCACCACGAGCGACGTAAGATCGTCGGCGCCGAAGCGCTCGACCATCTGGGACACGGCCGAGCCGAGCGCCGTGGAGTCGCCCGTGGCCTTATCCAGCTCGGCGATTCCCTTGATCGGCATTTCTTCGAGCGTGGTTGAAAACTGGAACAACCGCACGTTTCCTTTTTCCTTCAACTTCGCGAGCAGGTCGTCGCCTTTGGGGGTCAGTATCTCCCGGGCGATGTCCAGCCGCGACTTCGATTTGCCTTCGTCTCTTATGCTCATGCTTTTCGAGGTGTCGATCAGCACACCGGAATACGATTGCGACATCGACGTAGTGACCGCTTTGGTCAGGGGCTGCAGCAGCAGAAAGATGACAACAGCCAGCGCCAGCAGGCGCAATCCGATCACAGACAATCCCGCCGCCGATTTGATCTCCTTGCGGATGGACCAGAACGACACGGCCAGCACCGCGAGCACGGCAAACACTACCAGCCAGGTGAGCGCCGGTCCCCAGGGATAATCAAAAAACCAATGCATTAAATCAGTCCGTCAGTCTTTCAGTTTTCAGTCAAAGTCCGAGATGTCGTCCTTACACCGACTATTCCGCCAATCCTCCGCCTCGCCGCAGCTTGAGGTAGTCGAACAGCGGCATCTGGAGGCCTTCGTGCTCGACGGTTCGGCTGAAGAGATTCGCCACGAGAATCTCGATGCAGAAAAAGAGCAGTCCCAGCTTGAATAACAACGGCCACAGTTTCCAGCCTTCGCGGCTTTCGGCTACCTCCGCCGCCGCCTTGCCGGGTACTTTCAGAATTGTCGCGTTGAGCCCTTCAAGCTCTTTCTCGAGCGTGCGTGTCTGAATCATTGTCAGGTCCGATTCCTTCACGTCGGGGTTCACCGAGAAGCCGTTGCAGTTGGAAAAATCCGGATGAGCCACAACCTTGTACCGCCCGGGCTCGACGGTGTCGGTGAAGGTGGCTACGGCGTAGCTCCCGTTTATCTGCGGCCGGAGATATGTTGCCGCGCCCTTGGGCGTCACGACCTTGATGCTCTTGTCGTAATGCCTGGCCAACGCCCGGAATTCGACGGTATTGCCGACCGAGTATGCGTGGAACATCGCCTTTCGTCCCGACATATAGGTAACCATCCGATGCACGAGCGGCACGAATATCCGCCGCAGCGGCAGGCTCGACCACGCCAGGTCGGCCGAGGTGGTGATCATCATCACCCGTCCTGTGCCGTAGTCGCGCTCGATTATCACCGGCGGGCCGTTGCGCAGCTCGGCGATCGTGCGTGCCTTGTCGTGCGGCTTGGCATTGAAGCAGCGAAACACCTTGGTGGTCCGAAGGTCGAGATTGCCGGCGAATATCGGATGCCTGGGCGATATCCGCCCGAAACTCATGAACGACCGCTTGTCTGCCCGGCCTGTCACGTCCGACAGCGTCGCAGGAATGAAGTCCCACTCGTTGTATTCGCGTGCCCGCACCCTGTCGCCCAGAAACAGAATCAGGCTTCCGCCGGACTTGAGAAACGCCTCGATCTTCACAAGCTCGTTGCCGTTGAGCAGCGGAGCGTTGCAGATTATCACGCACTTGTATGCATCGAGGCTTGTGCGGCTGAGCTCGCCGAGCGAGATCGTGTTTGGCTCGATCGCCGAGCCCGCCCGAAGCCCTGTAAGCGACGCCGGATTCAACGCGACGTTGAGGAAGAACGTTTCCGACAGCGAAGCGACGCTGGACGGATCGCCGTCGACACACAGGACCGTCACGCGGTCGTCGACGGTGAGGCTGAACTCGAACGTGTCGTCGACGGTGAGGCTGTCTTTGTTTAGTGCTACCGAGCATCGATAGGTGCCCGGCTCGTCGAAGCTCACCTCTACAGGCACCTGGGCGGGTGCGCCCGGCCGCACGGTGAAGGGCGCCTGCTCTTTCTTCTTCGAGTTCACTGAAAGCGTGATGACGTTGTCGGGCGATCCGGCGCCGACTGTTTCCACCTCGGCGAGGATCTTGCTGCCGATGCCGCCAACGGCGGTGCCCGAGACGGATATGTTGCGGATGAAGCTGTTGTGCGATTTCGGCCGGCCGAATGAGCTTATGAACAGCCTTGGCCGCGGCTCTTCCTCGGCCTTGATGAAGTTCATCTCGAGCAGTTTCTCCCACGAGTAAAACTGCAGATCGGTGAGCAGGTGGATTTCGCGCCGGGGTTTGGAAGTGCGGTGCATGGCGGCATAAGCCATGCTGAGGGCCGACGACACCTCCGTTCCGTGGTTCGAGAGCTTGGCCCTTCTCACGGCGGCCTTGACCGACGCAACGTCGCGCTGAAACTCCTGGTGCAAGGGCTCGGCCTTCTTGTTCATCATGATCACCAGCACTTCGTCTTCGTTGCTCTCCTTGAGGGTGTCGAGGAGGTCGGCGGCGACGCTTTTTGCGCGGTCGAGGCGCGTTTTGCCTTCTTCACGATAACCCATACTATATGAATTGTCAATGATCAAGACCATCGCGGTCGACAGGTCGGCCGGCGAGGCTGCCGTGTCTTCCGACTGGATGACCGGCTTGGCCATGCCCAGCACTATCAGCGCCAGCAGCAGCATTCGGAGGGCCATCAGGATCAGTTGCTTCAGGCGCGTTCGCCGTGCCGCCCGGCGCTGGCAGTTTTTCAGAAACCTGATAGTGCCGAACCGGACCACCTGGGCCTTGGTGCTGTGCATGAGGTGAATGATCACCGGCACGCTCAGGGCGCCCAGGCCCACCAGAAACATCGAGCTTAAGAACACTTCGTAATGTCAACCTGTTGTCAAGGGGCCCGGGCTACGTCAGCTTGGCCCGTCCCGTCAGGTACGCCGCGAGGAATACTTCGGGCCGTATCTTCGTGTTGATCGTCACGTAATCGATTCCGTTTTCGAAGCACGCCCGCTTGTAGGTATCGAGGAATTGAGTCAATTCCTGCGCGTATTCCTGCTTGATCTCCTTGGGGGCCACGCGAATGCGTTCGCCCGTTTCCATATCGAGGAACTCGCTGTTCTTCTCGAATGGGAAGTTGAGCTCGTAATCGTCGAGCACGTGAAAAACGATCACGTCGTGCCGCCGCTGCTTGAAATGCGCCAGGCCCTTGATGACGTGCTCGGGCTCGTCCATCAGATCGCTGATGATCACGATCATGCCGCGCCGCTTGAGCATCTCGGCCATTGTGTGCAGGGCAACACTGGTGTCGGTTTCGGCGGCGGGCCTTACTTCGACGAGCGCATCGAGCATTGCCCGCAGATGCGACACCGTGCTCTTGGGCGGGAAGTAGTTTTGTATCTTCTCGTCGAAGATCGCCAACCCGGCGGAATCTTGCTGGTTGATGATCGTGTAGCTGAGGCCGGCCGTGAGGTAGCAGGCGTATTCGTACTTGCTCATGCCGTTCGACGCGTACGCCATCGAGCCGGAGGAGTCGATCAGGATGTATGCCTTGAGGTTCGTGTTTTCTTCGTATTGCTTGATGTAGTGCCGCTCCGACCGCGCGTAGATGCGCCAATCGAGGTGCTTGAGGTCGTCGCCCTTGACGTATTCGCGGTGATCGGCAAACTCGGTGCTGAAGCCCTTATACGGGCTGCGATGGGCGCCGGTTACGCTGCCTTCGACCACGGTGCGGCTCTTGATGCTCAGATGCGCCATCTTCTTCAGCATCTCGGGGCTCAGGAACCTGCGTGAGTCGGCTCTTGCTGTTCTCATCTGCTCAGCACCACCAAATAATCGTCGCTGCACAACACCGCGCGGCCGCTTTCGATGAGCACGGGCGCGAGGCCGGCTTGGGTTTCGCCCTGCTTGATGATGTGTGTTTTGTTATCCACTGCCACCATCACGGAGCGCGGCTCTTCGGAGTTGGTACCCTTCAACGAGAGCGTCTCGCAGAAGGCCTTTTCATTTTCGAGGGTTTCCTGCGCCTTGCCCGGGCCGTCGAGCATGCTTTTGCACAGCAGCTCGTATTTCTGCCGGGGGATGCCTCTCAGCAGCCTGTGTTGCGTTGCTTCGTAAACGAACGGGTCGTTCCACGGATCGCGCAGGTATGCCTCGGGGATGAGTTTCGACTCGACAAGCTGACGCAGGCGCCCGGGGTATTCGACTTCCTCGATGTAGTAATCGCGGCAGGCCTTCACGATGCGTGCCATCCGCACGCGCGCCAGCCAGCGCTTGCCGAGGTTTGCGACCACGGCGGCGGCGTCCTTGCCGGGCAGAGCGGCCGCCGCGCGGAAATCTTTCTCCGCAGGGCCGATCTGCTGCTCGTCGCGCCAAAGAATAATGCCCCGAAGCACGCGGCAGAGGGCGGCCTCGAGGGAATCCGGGTTTTGTGTGATGAATCTGCCGTAGAGCTCTGCGGCTTTCCTGCTTCCGGCGGGCTCGCCGGCGGCGGGGTCGGCGCCGGAGGCCAGCGCCTGCCGTGCAAGCCGGTGCGTTTGGAAGAAGTCGTCTGCGGGCTGCTCAGCGCCGCTGAGCGCGGTACCCGCCAGAGCGACCCACAACACAAGTGGGACAGGTAATACTTTTCTCACGTTTCACTCCACGCTGCCGCGCAGACAAGCGCCGCGCGGTCATCAATGGGTGATCGAATAGAGTATGGTATTGATCCCGAGATTAATCGCACTGCGGGCTTCGTAGCCAACGCCATACGGATGTGGTTTGAGCTCCCAGCCGCAGCCCATATCAAATCTGCTGTAGACCACGGCCAGGTTCCCGTTTATGGTGATGCCCTCGAGCATCGGCATGGTCGTGGTCCCTACGCCTTTCATGTTGCGCATTTTTGTCTGGGCGGCCTGAGAGTATTGAACCGACGCGATTTTTGTCGGCTGGTTGTAAATAGGATGCCCGGGCCGAAGCAGCGTGAGCCGCTGCTCGGGCAGCGCCCGCCTGAGGGCCAGGCGCATCGCCACGTCGAAGCCCTCGCGCCCGCAGCAGGCGTCGGCGAGCAGGAAGCCGCCGTTGAGGAGGTAGCGCCTCAGCACGGCCACCTCGTCATCGGTCAACTTGAACGCGTTGTGACCGGTCATGTACAAAAACGGATACGAACCGATCTTGGGGTCGTTGAGCTTCATGTCCTTGCGGTCGAAGCTGATCTTTACGTTGGTTTTTGACGAGACGGTCTCGAGAAGCGTCGACAGCCCGGCGGGGTCCGGGTTCCAGTCGCCATCGTGTATGATTTGCGCCACGCGAAACTTGTCCCACTTCGTCATGTCGGCGTCGAGGTAAATTCTCGATTCCGACAGCGACACGCCCATCGTCTTGGTTGCGGTGCTGTAGGCGATCAGGTTTGCGCCCAGCTTCAGGGCATCTTCGGGCTCTATGGCCTTTGCGCCCGCGTGGCGGTGCATGTCCCAGCCGCAGCTCATGTCGTAGGGGGAGAACACCACGGCGGTGCGGCAGCCGATATTGATGCCGTAGAGGGGAGGAAGCACGGTGCCGCCGCCCGCATCCTTGCTCAGCCGAACCTTGTCGATGTCGTAATGGCAGTGATAAATCGGGTTGTCGGCCGCGAGCAGCTTGAGCTCGGTCTCGGGGAATATCAGCTTCAATTCGTTTCGGACGCTGTTCGCGAATGCATCCTTCCCGCAGCAGGTGTCGAAGATGATCATGCCGCCCTGGATGGCGTAGTTTCTGAGGTTTGAGCGCTGCTGTGGCGTGAAGTTGAATGCAAAGTGGCCCGTGCGGTAGAGGGCGGGCATCTTTTGGGGGTCAAACTCCAGCTCGGAGATCGCCTTTACGTCGTAGGTGAAGTTGAGCTTGAGCTTGGTCTTCATCCAGATCAGGAGGTTGTTCACGTCGTTCTGGTCGGTGGCCCAGTCGCGAATGTCGCCCCATTTGATCTTGGTGATGATGACGGGCGGTTCCGGCGGTTTCTTCTTCTCGGAGCGCCGTTGTGGTGTGACCGGCAGCGGCAGCGGCGCATAGCCTTCGGCCGACTCCCGGTTTCCGGGCTTGGGCGGGGGCGGCGGACCGCAGGAATCCTGCGTTGGCACTTCGGCCAGCAGAAGGTCCGGCAGAAGCACTGCCAACGCGAGAATCAGCGCGAGCGCACCTGCACTCCTGAGATTCTTCATCTCCATTCTCCTTGGCTCATGAACACCTTTGGGACGTTACCGCCGCACTGCCAAAGAGGTACGCACCGTCCCGAAACTCGAAGCTACCTCTATCAACGTAAAATTCTACCAGAATGCGCAGAATTTTCGAGCAGAAACTTGTAATTGGGCGCGCGCCGATCCCGTTTGCCCGCCAGGCAGTTTCGCCCCCCTGCCAGCTCGACTGGCAGGAGGCAAAGTTCGGCAGCGAACAGTCGTCTGCGCCCAACCCCCGCTACAGCCACCGGCCACGGAATCTTCACACACCCTATACCTGCATCAAACACCGGATTATCTTGATTCCGGGCGGCTATTGTGGTCTAATGGAAAATCTGCGGTGAACTTGCAGATTACGACGCCGGCGAACACGCGAGAATGGCATGGCCGACAAGCAGAGAGAGGACAGGCTCCGCAAACTGGAGGAGCTCAGAAGCAGAGGAATCAACCCCTACGGCAGGCGTTTCGAGGTGACCGGCTCCCTGAAGGACCTCGTGCAGGGCTTCAGCGACGCCTCAGCCGGCGAACGCGTTGTCGGCGCCGGCAGGATCGTCGCAAACCGGCCCCATGGCAAGGCGGCGTTTCTCAACCTTCGCGACTGGACCGGCCGCGTGCAGGTTTACTTGCGCAAGGACCGCGTGGGCGACGAGGCGTTCGAAATATACAAGTTGCTCGATCTGGGCGACATCATCGGCGTCGAGGGAGAACTGCACAAGACGCGCACCGGCGAGATCACGATCTTCGCCGATAAAATCACACTCCTGAGCAAGGCACTGAGGCCATTGCCCGAGAAGTATCACGGCCTGCAAGACGTGGAGCTTCGCCAGCGACGGCGATACCTCGATCTCATCGCCAACGACGACACCATGGAGACGTTCCTCAAGCGAACCGAAATCGTGCGCTGCATCAGGCGATGGCTCGACGACCGTGGCTTCGTGGAAGTCGAAACGCCGATGATGCACCACATCGCCGGCGGGGCGGTCGCAAAGCCGTTTGCCACGCATCACAATGCGCTCGATATCGACCTCTTCATGCGGATCGCACCCGAGCTGCACCTCAAGCGGCTGGTCGTAGGCGGGCTGGAGAAGGTGTACGAGATCAACCGCAACTTCCGCAACGAGGGCATCTCTACCCGCCACAACCCCGAGTTCACG
>JABMSA010000512.1 GCA_013202185.1 Planctomycetota bacterium | reverse complement strand
TGTAGTCCTGTAAGGACGACTGATAGTAGCCCAGTAGTTCACTGCTGGGCGCTGGACTGGACTGATGGTGGGCGCGGATGGAACAACCGGATCGACGACGACGACGACGAGGACGATTCGGAATCCGGTCATGCACGCTCGCACCGAGGAGCACACGAATATACAGTTGCTCTGCAGCGGCCGGCATGATATGATGTACTGCGTAAAATGTTAGTACCGACATCCAGGTTGCGACGATAATCGATGGCGATTGTATCACTGCAAGACGTATCCAAGGCGTTCGGCCCGCAAGTAGTACTCGAGGCCGTGGCCTTTCAGATAGAAGACGACGACAAAATCGGCCTGATCGGCGCGAATGGCACGGGCAAGTCTACCGTGATGAGAATCGTCGCCGGCGAGTTGGCGCACGACGACGGCACGGTGCACCGCAAGAAGGACATCACCGTGGGGCACGTGCACCAGGACCCTGATCTTTCGGGGCACGACACGCTTCACGACTTCGTCGCCGCCGCCTTCGACGACCTCCATGATGTTGAGCGCGAAATGCAGAGCGTGGAGGCCGACCTGCACGAGGCCCCTCCCGGCAGGGAGCACAACCGCCTCGCACATCGCCTTGCCGAGCTTCACGATCTCTTCGAGTCGCGCGGGGGCTACTCTTACGCAAGCAGAATAGACGAGGTGCTCATCGGGCTCGGCTTCCCCGAGACAAGCTTCGGGCGCCCGGTGAGCAAACTCAGCGGCGGAGAGCGCACCCGCGCCGCCGTCGCACAGGCGGTTCTGGGCGAGCCGGACCTGCTGCTCCTCGACGAGCCTACCAACCACCTCGACCTCGACGCCACCCGCTGGCTCGAGCTGTTCCTGCAGCGATACCGCAAGGCGGTTGTCGTGGTGTCGCACGATCGGTATTTCTTGGACAAGATCGCGAAGAAGATCATCGAGGTCGAGAACTCCCGCACGCAAATGTTCAAGGGCAACTACACCCAATACAACGAACTGAAGCAGGAGCAGCTCAAGGCAGGGCGGCGCGAGTTTGACAAGCAGCAAGCCTTCATCGCGAAGGAGGAGGAGTTCATCCGGCGCAACATGGCCGGCCAGCGCACCAAAGAGGCCCAGGGCCGCCGCAAGCGCCTCGAGCGCGTCGAGCGCATCGAAAAGCCGCAACAAGCCGAAAAGACCATCGGGCTCGAATTCCAGCCCGAAGTGCGCGGCGGAAACCAGGTGCTGAGGCTGAGAGAATTGTCGAAACGTTTCGGCAACGTCACGCTCTTCGAAGACCTGACGCTCGATCTCCTGCGAGGCGAGAGGCTGGGCGTGGTCGGCCCGAGCGGCTCCGGCAAGACAACGCTCGTGCGCGTGATCACAGGCGAGGATCAACCCACCGACGGCGAGGCGCGGCTCGGCCACAATATCATCACCGGCTACCTCGCACAGCATCGCATCGACCTTGCGCCGGGCGCTGCGATCATCGACGAGATGTTCGACGCGCGCCCGAAGGCCGATCTGAGCGCACTGCGGTCGTACCTGGGGAGGTTCCTCTTTTCCGGCGACGACATCGAGAAACGAATCGAAAGCCTCAGCGGCGGCGAGCAGACGCGCGTGGCACTCGCGAAGCTGATACTGAGCAATGCCAACTTCCTGATCCTCGACGAGCCCACCAACCACCTCGACATCCCCTCGCGCGCGGTGCTCGAGCAGGCGCTCAACAGCTATGGCGGCACCGTGCTGATCGTGTCGCACGACCGCTACCTGCTGAAGAACGTAGCCACGCAAATCCTCCAGATTTCAAGCGGCGGGGCGAGGAAGTTTCCGGGGAGCTATCAAGCCTACGAAGCGCGGATGGCAACGGAGGAAGCCCTGGCAAAGGCGGCGACGAAGACGAGCAGAAAGAAAACGCCGGCCGCCGGGCCGCAGCGCAAGAGGATCACGCCGTCGGCCGCCAGAAAAATGTCGATGCCGGAAATAGAGAAAAACATCATCAGGCTCGAGGCCGAACTCGAGAGCATCACCTCGCAGCTCGACGATCCCTTCATCTACGAGCATCCCGAAAAAGCCAAGACCATCCAGAAATCCTACCGGAAGACCCGCACCGAGCTGGACCGCCTCAACGCCGCGTGGGAGGCAATGGTCGAGAACGGCGAATACTGACGCACGCGTCGATTCATGCCAGGTTGCCCATTCGCACGATCTCCGGCAAGGGTTGATCCGCCGGCCACGGAACGCGGTAGTCGATGCCGGGCGGAAGCGTTACTTCCTTTTCGACGACCGAGCCGGTCTCCGGGCACGCCGCTCGGACGGTCGCGGGCAGGTCGGCGTCGGTAACGTTCTCGGCAAACAGCCGGCAGTGCAGCCTGGCGCTGCCGTGATCGTCGGCAAGTTCCGGGTACACCGTTATGGCGTCGAGCCGCGCGGCACCGGCCCATTCCAACCGCACGGGGCGCCAAATGCCGATGTTGATCAGCCGCGGGTTCCAGTCCCACTCGAACTGGTACTGCGGCTTGCGCAGCCACGCTCGCTTGTGTAGCTTGTGGTTGAGGCTCCACCATTCGTATTCTTCGCCGGGCTTGTCGGACACGGCAAACAGCCCGCTCTCGAGCCACACGGCCACGGTGTTTGCGCCTTCGCGCAGTTTGCCGGTTACGTTGATCCTGCACGGGACGTAGGCGTTGTCGTGGCGGCCCGCCTCTTCGCCGTTGAGGTAGACTATTGCGTTGAGGTCGAGGCCGTCGAAGGCCAGCCACGCCGCCGTCGCCCGTTTTGCGTCGGGGGGCGCGTCGAACTGCCGGCGATAGACCCACACCGCCTCCTCGACCCATCGCGCGTTTTGCGCGTTGACGCCCACATTCACATCACCGATTATCCCGGCGCGCATGAGGTCCACGTGCACCTCGCCGGGCACGGTTGCATCGTAGAAGAGCGTTTCGTCGGCGTCGAGGCCCACGTACTGCTCCGGCCGACCGTGGTTGTCGTCGCACCATTTGATCTTCCAGGCACCGTCGAGGCCGACTTGTCCGTTCATTGATATTCCCTGCGTTTAAGCGGCATCGAGCCGATGATCGGCTCGCGAAAACTCAAAGAGATCCCGGCCCTTTGTATTGCCATCCGAACGGCAGCCCTGCCGGCTCTTCGCACGGGCGGAAAGGAACCATTGCGGCAATCTCGTCGAGGCGGGCTACGATGTCGTCCGGCAGCGGACCGGCTTCGGCGGCGGCAGCGTTTTGCTCCACCTCCTCTACCGAGCGCGCGCCCATCAGCGTTGTGTGCACGTCGGGGTCCGACAGCACAAGCCTGATGCCCAGCTCGGGCAGGGGGATGGCGATCTCGTCGAGAAAGGCATAGAGCTGTTGGTATTGTTCGCGCCGCGGGATGCTCATCCATGGCGCCGTGTCGAGGTCATAGCGGCGTGCCAGTGCGCCCTGTTGCAGCGGCGAGCCGATTACGATGCCCATATTTTGTTTCTTCGCGGCGGGCACCACGTAGCGCTGGGCCTCGCGCCACAGCAGGCTGTAGTTGAACGCCGTCAGCACTACGTCGTACTGGCCCGTTTGTATGATGCGGATCATCTCGTAAACGGTGGTGCCGCCCAGGCCGGTATGCTTGATTATGCCCTCGCTCTTCAGATCGGCCAGCACTTCGGTAACCGGCCCCACGACGCTTTCCCAGTCGTTCCACCAGTCGTGCTGCCCGGGGCGTTCCGGCTCGTGGATCATCAGGATGTCGATGTGGTCGCGGCCGAGCAATCGAAGGCTTTCGATTACGGACCTGCGCAGGGCGTCCTTGTCTTTCGGATCGAACGGATCGGGCCGGCCGCCGAGCTTGGTGGACAAGACATAAGGCGCAGTCACATCGACCAGTGCCTTGCCGAGCACCTCCTCGCTGTCGAAATAGCCGGGCGCGGTGTCGATGTAATTAACGCCCAGCTCGAGCGCCCGGTGAATGGCCCCGGATGCCTCTTCGAAGCTCTTCTGGCCATGCTGCGAAACAAACAATCCGCCGAGCGAGAGTTCGCTTACCTCCAGGCCCGTCCGCCCCAGAACACGTTTTTTCATGATCGCCGGCCTCCGTGAAACGCTGCGACAAAGCGGCTGAAAACCGAGCCGATAGTATACCCGGAGAGGCAGGTGAAATCAATGGGGAGCAGGAGGAAATACGGCAGTGCCTTAATCGTCCTCGTCGTCGTGGTCGTCGAAAGTATGAGAAGGAGTGTGTTTACAAGGGAAAGCGTTCTGGGGAAACTTTTTGAAAACAGTTTCCCTACCGTCTTCCAAGACGGGCACACCTCTCAAGAACTTTGGTAACGTCCCAAAAGTGGTTGGGAATAGGACAATGAGACAGCGGCCCCAGCG
>JABMSA010000511.1 GCA_013202185.1 Planctomycetota bacterium | reverse complement strand
GCCTTACTCACAAGGGCCTGGGCGCCGAATACGAGATGTGCTTCTACAACCCCGGCACGCCGCCGTGGCGCGTGAAGGACGGCTCCGGCGCGTGGGGCGCCGATCACGCCGCACCTAACAACGTGGCGGCCGCCGCAGACTGGATGATCGTAACGTGGCCCGGCGCAGAAGGCGGCAGCGGCATCATCGGCCTGGATCCGTCGGGACGCAAACGCTGGGGAGACCGGCGCGGCATCGGCAAGCTGGCCGCAGATGCCACATACGTCTATGCGTTCGTGAGCGGCTGGTATGTCGAGGATACCCTCTGCCGATTCGCCGCGAAGGACGGCTCGTATCAGCCATTCGTATCAGGCGAGAGGCCCCGGCCGTTCGATCTTCCGCTCGAGCAGATATTCGGCGGCAATCCGCCCGGCCAAGTCGTGGGCATGGCCGTCCACAAGAACGGACTCGCCCTGGCGATGAGCGGCGGAGTGCTTGCCATTCTCGATTCTTCGTCCGCTGAGCTGAAGCAGAGAATCGCCGTCCGCGCAATAGAGGACGTAGCGTATGACAAAGACGGGCGACTCTATGTTCTGGCCGACGGCCGGCTGAACCTGCTGGCGCCCGACGACCGCGCTCTCGAGCCGATCATCGCCGGAACCCTGGAAAGGCCCGTCGCCATCACCACCGACAACGACGGCAACATCCTGGTCGCCGACGTCGGCCCCGACAGCCAGGTGAAAGCCTTCAGCCCGAGAGGCGGAGAGCCGATCTACACCTGCGGCAAAAAGGGCGGGCGCCCCATACGCGGAGCTTTCGACAAGCAGGCGATGGTCCAGATGAGTTCCGTCGCCGCCGACAGCAAGGGCAACGTGTGGGTCGTCGAGAACTGGAACTACCCGCGCCGCGTTTCGGTGTGGGGAAAGGACGGCAAGCTCGTTCGCGACTACATCGGCAATACCGGCTACGCGGGCACCAGTTGTTACCTTCACGATACCAATCCCGAGTTCGCTTACTGCGGGCCTGTCGAGTTCAAGCTCAACAAGGAAGACCGCACCTGGGAGATAACGCAGGTGATGTGGGTGCCTGATCGCGACAAAGGCGAATGCTTCGAGATCCCCACCGGCTCCCATATCAATCCGCAGCGCTTCGCCGGCAACGCGAGCGGGAAGACGCGCGAATACCTCTACGCCCACGATATCCGCGACGCCGGCGGGCAGGTGGTTTATATGCAGCGCAACGGCGGCTGGCAGCCGGTTGCGGCGATATGCCTCGTTGCGCACATCAGCGGCCGGATCGACCACTATGGAGTCATCCGCGAGAATCCCGCCGGCGAGATGGCCGGCCTCAACTGCTACGACGGCTGCTACTGGAACGACACCAACAAGGACGGCAAGGTGCAGCGCAACGAATGCATCATCATACCGTCGAAGAATCCCGGCGAGCTGGGCAAGCGCGGCGAGGCGGCCATCAAACTGCAAAACGGATGGGGCGGCCGCATAGGGCCCGACCTCTCCATTTACACAGACGGCATCACACGGCACAAGCCGTTGCGCTTCACAGACGACGGCGCCCCGGTGTACGGACCCGAGGGCGCCAAGCCCGTCGGTGTCGATGATCACGGCGACATCGTGCCCATGCCAGGCGAGGACCGGCTCATAGTGCTGAGTTGGGTCGGTTACGCAGGCCCCACAAGGCTCACCGGCATCAACCCGGAGAGGGGAACCATTGATTGGTATTACCCCAATCTCTACCCCGGCGTTCACGGCTCGCACAGGGCCCCCATGCCCGGGCCCGGCCTTCTCATAGGCCCCCTCAAGACGATGGGGTCGGCCTACGTCAACGATCACGCAGGCAGGGTGTTTGCCATGCGCGGCAACCTTGGCCAGGATTTCTTCATGACAACCGACGGCATCTACGTGGATGCGATGTTCCGCGACGCCCGCCTCCCTGCTGAAGCACTCCCCGAGAAGGAGGAATCGCTCATCGGCATGCCGATGGAAACCTTCAGCATCGGTGGCGAGCCGTTCAACGGCTGGTTCGGCAAACAGGCCGACGGCAAGATACGCATGACCACCGGCATGGCCCGCGAGGCGTGCATGATACTCGAGGTCAAGGGGCTCGACACGATCAGGCGATTCAGCGCAGGCACGGTCAGCGTGGATCTGCCCACTATCGTGAAAGCCGACGGCGAGAACACCGACCGCGCCAAGGTTGCAGCCGAGCCCAAAACACACATCATCAAGAAGCTCAAGGGCGTACCGAACCTTGATGGCGTTCTGGGCGAATGGGGCGACCACGCGCAGATCAGGATCAAACGCGAAGGGCAGCCCGAGCAGGCAACCGCCTGGCTGGCCTATGACGAGGCAAATCTCCATATCGCCTTCCGCGTCAGCGACGCCACCCCATGGCTCAATGAGGGCAAGGACTACACCCGCTTGTTCAAGACCGGCGACGCTGTTGATCTGCAACTGAGCACCGTCGCGGCGGCAGAGCCGCATCGCGACCCGAAGCCCGGCGACGTGCGGATAGTCTTCTCGCAACTGAACGGCAAGCCGGTAGCAGTGCTGATGAAACCGATCGACAACACGTCACTCGCCGAGAAGACTGTGAAGTTCACGTCGCCCATCGGCACCAGGATCTTCCAGCGCCTCGAGGTGATCGCCGATGCACGCGTCGCAGTCAGGAAAGGCAGCGGCACCTACGTGCTTGAAGCGTCGGTGCCTCTCAAGACCATCGGTCTGACGCCGAAGCCGGGCGTGACGATTCGCGGCGATCTCGGCTTCATCTCGTCCGACGCGCGCGGCATGATCAACACCGCGCGCACCTACTGGTGCAACCAGCACACCAATCTCGTCAACGATCTGCCGCACGAGGCCTGGCTCTACCCGGACAAGTGGGGCGAGATGACGTTCGAGTGAGATCGACTCCGCAAAAAGCCGTTACCCAGGGTTCACGCCCCTTACGGGGCTGCCACCCTGGGCTAACAATAGTACGCCCCTTACGGGGCTGAGAACTAAACGCTCTTGCACTCTTGGCGGCGGCCAGGGTATTGCCTGCGCAACCGCCCAACTGCGGGCACAGGAACTCGGCTACGACCTCGCGCTCACTCTCCCCAGCCAGCTCAGCACTACTGGCGCGCGGGCATCTTCGACCTGGCCGCCGCCCCTCCAATGCACCGCAAACCCGACGGGGGTGGGTCAGGATGTACCTGCGCCGGGGCCCTTGAAACGTTATCGCTCCTCAAGCCGCCTTGCATTCATGACGATGTACTTGTACACTTGCGGCGTTCGCAGGCAGTGCGGCACACAGTAATCTGACACGGAACTCCGTGATGCTCAAAGGGCTTGTTGGTAAGATTCTGCGCGGGCTTACCGCTAACAGAACCGCTTTTCGTGAGGCCGATGCCTTCCTCAAGATGTCGCCCATTCCTGAGGCGGCGGTGAGGGACCGCCTGCCGCAGTACATCGCGAGCAGCTCGTGGGAGGTCCGCAATGTTGCCGCGAAGCTGATCGCGAAGCTCAAGGAACCCTCGTTTTATCCGGTCCTGATCGAGAAGGTTCGCAGCGGCGCGGACGTCGGGATAATCACGCGAAATTCCACCGCTGCCATCCGGCGTCTGGGGCTGCGCACGCCTGAGGTCGAGAATGCCTTGCGCGGTGCACTCTCGCACAGATACTGGGAGGTCCGTTGCGAGGCGGCACGGGCGCTCTCGGAGCTTTTCGAGCCGTCGCCCGAGCGGACGGCCCTCATGGTCAACGTCTTGCACCTCAAGGCCGACGGGAAGGCCGTCGTGTTTGTCGCCGAGAAAAACTTCGAAATCCGCGCGGCTGTGGCCGTGGCCCTCGGCAGAGCGGGCGAGCCGGATGCAAGCCTGCTGGCGCTCGAGCTACTGGCAGACGACCCACACTGGCTGGTACGTCATCAGGCGGCCGTGGCGCTCGCCGAGATAAGCTGTCGCGACGGCGCAGTCGCCGGCCGAGCGGCCGCGGTGCTCGAGAATATTGACGTGCTCAGCGACGGATGCCGCTCGGACTTTCCGCTTCCGAAAGCGATGGCGTCGCTGCGGAAGATCATCCTCAACGGCGCGGCCGACACCCAGCCGGCGCGCATCCGCAAGCATTACATCAACATGCAGCGCGGTTGGAATCGCAACAAAGCAGCAACCTGACGCAGCTATGATCCATTTGCTCTATACGCTATTTCAGGGCTCGCCCGGGCATATGAGCCTGCTCGCCCGCACACTGGGGGCGGCCATCACGGCGGCGTTCCTCTTCTGGGTTCTGGCGCCGCGATTCATTCGCCACCTGAAGGCGAAAGGCTTGTGCGAACAGGCCCGCGATTTCGGCGGCCTCAACGCCGCAGGCAAGGCCGGCACGCCCACGATGGGCGGAATACTGATCTACGGCGCCGTGCTCGTAGCCGCCCTCTTGTGGTGCAAGCTCACCAGCTTCACGTTTGTTCCTCTCCTCGCCGGCCTGGGGCTCGGGGCGGTCGGTTTTGTGGACGACCTGTTGAAAATCCGTGGAAAATCCAGCGAAGCGGGGATTTCACGGGGGATAAAGTACGCCGGCCAGATCACAATGGCCGTGCTTGTGGCCGTGATGTTTCTGAGTGACTCCTTCTCGCCCATCGAAAGCGACGCCGTGCGGACGTCGTTTTACCTGCCTTTTGTCAAGGACGGCATTCAGCTCGGCTGGGCCTACGCGCTCCTGGCCGTTTTCTTCATGATCGCCACGTCGAACTCGGTGAACCTCACCGACGGCATGGACGGCCTGGCAGCGGCCCCCGTGATCTTCGTCGCGCTCGTGCTGGGCGCCTTCGGGTATATCACAGGGCGTGTCGACTTCGCCCAGTACTTCGGCTACTTCCCGACCTCAACCGCTCACGTAGGCACCGTTTACGGCCTGCGCAACGCCGGCGAGCTGATGGTCCTGGGCGCCGCCATCGCCGGGGCAACCGTCGGCTTCCTGTGGTACAACGCCCACCCGGCCACGATCTTCATGGGCGACACCGGCTCGATGGCGCTCGGCGCAATGCTCGGCTCCATGGCACTGCTCGGCAAGCAGGAGGTAATCTTCTTCATCGCCGGCGGGCTCTTCGTGCTCGAGTGCGGCAGCAGCTTCATTCAAAACTACATCGGTCTCAAGCTGCTCGGCCGCAGGATACTTTTCCGCGCCCCCCTCCACCACAGCATGCTCCACAAGGGAGCCGCCGAAACAAAAGTAACCGTCCGGCTGTGGATACTCTCGGGCCTCTTCGCCCTGCTGGCGCTCTGCACGCTCAAGCTGAGGTGACGCTTCCTCCTCAACTCCTCTCCGCGCCCCCCGTCCCGCCCGCCAGAGCCTCCTGTCAGCCATAGCCTTCGCGGAGGCCGATGGCGACGGCGAGCCCCTTCGCGCTCAAACTTCTTGGTAACGTCCCAAAAGTGGTTGGGAGATGTTTCT
>JABMSA010000510.1 GCA_013202185.1 Planctomycetota bacterium | reverse complement strand
TTTTTTCTTATCCAACAGGGCGGGGTCAGTTCTGGTGCCCGCTCCTGTAAGTCGAAACGATTCATACCTTCTTTAGGAATGGTTCGGTACCGTTTGATGCTCAATGGCGTTGGGTTTCTGCCGAAATGCAAATCCAGAGGAGGCGCTTCATTCCTGATCTGAGTTCCCACAGGTTCCGGAAGGTCGCCTATCGCGTCTCTTACCGTTCTCCAAGGCTCTGGGCCCTTGATGTGGTCCGCGCCGGTGCGAAGCAGTGCGCTTTCCGGAACGTCATTTGGCCCGTAGTTGGTCCTCTTAGGGGGGAACACTTCCCACGGATCTCTAAAGGCGCACCCAAGCAGAAATGCCCTCCTCCGAGTTTGAGAAACACCATAATCAGCGGAACACAGTTTTGCCCATGCCACCTCAAAACCCATTTTGCGAGCGGCTTGCACTATTTGCTCGTGTTCGTCGGAACCAAGCAGTTGTGGAACATTCTCCATCAAGAAGACCTTGGCGGAAGTTCGGCGAACCACCTCGAGAAAAGGACGCCACAACTGCCGCCGCGGGTCACCATTTCTTTTCTTGTTCAAAAGGCTGAAACCTTGGCAAGGCGGGCCACCTATCACAACATCCGCTTGAGGCATGCTCGGCTTTTCTTTCAAGATGTTGTCTATTTCACCATTAACGCAGTGTTTGCCGAAGTTGACGTTATAGGACATCATGGCATGATCATTGATGTCATTTGCCCAAATGCATTTGAAATCGTGGCCGAAGCTTCTGGTGAAGCCAAGAGTTAGGCCTCCTGCACCCGAGAATAGATCAACCAACCGATACCGGCGAGTACCGCGAACCACTCCGCGCTTTTTCCTCGCCAGATAAACCGCTTCGTCCTCTCGGATTCGATCTTTCGCCGAGTTTGTCTTCACGGTCATAGCTCCAACCATCGAATTTGCAGGCGACCATTTCGTATGATAACCTATGTGAGCTAAGTTGTCAAGGACAAATGGCCCTCTCACAACGTAAACTCAAACTCCCCCACCAGCGCGCCCGGCCCGCGGCAGCTTTCGGTCGAGCGGGCGCCGTAGGTCTCGGCGCTGGGGATGAACTCGCGCTCGCGAGTGAGGCCGATCAGGTTCTCGCCGAGCACGCGGTAGATTGTCTCGTCGAATCGCATTACGTTGAGCGGGGCGGCGATGCGGCCGTTCTCCACCCAGAATGTGGCGAACCGCGTCATGCCTGTTATCCGGCACGCGGGGCGGTCGGAGTAGTTCAGATACCACAACTGATTGATGAACACGCCGGTGCCCAACTGTTCGAGGATTTCGTCGGCCGGGAGGTCGCCGGCTGCCATATCGAGCGACTCCGGATATTCGCCCTCGTCCGCGCCGTTGGGCTTGGCGCCGTATTCCTTCGCCGAGCGCGACGAGACGAGGCAGTTGGCGTATTCGCCGTTCTGGATCAGGATGACGCGGTCGGGCCGCACGAACCCCGCCGACTGAAAGTTGGGGGCCAGGCCGTCGCGGGTGTTCTCGGCGATGGTCACGGACGGATGCAGCCGTGCGTCGCCCTCGACCATCTTGAGCAGGCTGGTGTTCTTGGTGCGGTGGGCCTTGAGGCCGAATCCGCCCCAGGCGAGCGTCTCGAGCAACTCCGACACGGCGGCCGGAGCGAGGTAAACCCGATAGCAACCCGGCTCGATGGTCTTGGGCGTGCCGGCCAGTATGCTTAGCTGTTCGACTGCCCCCGCGACCCTGCGCTCGAACTTGTCATCGTCCCACTCGAAGTCGGCGTAGGAGCTTTTCACGGCCTTGTCCTTGCTGTGGTAAAAGCACCAGTCGACGTGGAAGGTGTAGGTAGAGAACCAATTTCGCTGGCCGAGCGAATTTGCGAATGCGTTGAAGATGCCGCCCTGCGCGTAGATGCCAACCAGGTCGCGTCCTTTGCCGGCCTCGAGGATCGCGCTCACGGCGGCCTCGCGGTCGGGCAGGCGATCGTCGCCGCGCTGCTCGGTGTTGTTGATCTCCGTGGCGTAGAGCAGGTGGGGGTCGTCGGACACGTGCTCGAGGCGCGCGCGGAGGTCGGTCAGGGCCGAGTCGAGTCGGTGGCGGTCAGTGGCCGCGTCGCCGCTGAGAGTAGTGCTTGCCTCGGCGTGACGCGAGCCACGGATGAGGTCGAGGGTGACGTCGGCCTGGACGACGCTGCCCGCCTGGCGGATGGCGCTGTTGTTGAATCGCACGAAATCGGATTCCTCGCCCGAGAATGAGGCGAGGTAGATTTCGTCGCCGCGCAGTTGCCCGGTGAGGTAGTCGGCCAGTTCGTAGAAATGTTGTTGCATGGTCGTTTCCTTGTTTCGGTCGGCGGCCGTTACTCCCCGCCAAAGACTTCGACGTCGGCAAAGAGGCACACGGGGCTGGCGTGGCCCACTCGCATGATCTGGTTTGGCTCGCCCTTGCCGCAGTTGGGCGTTCCCATGACTTCGACGGTCGATTCGTCGCCGGCCATCTTCAGGTTGCGCCAGAACGTGGCCGAGATGCCGCGATAGTTCGGGTTCTTCACCACTGTAGTGAGCTTGCCGTTTTCGATCAGGCGGCCCCATTCGCAGCCGAACTGAAACTTGTTGCGCGAGTCGTCGATGGACCACGAGCGGTTCGTTTTCATGTATACGCCGCGCTCGACGGCGGCGACCATCTCTTCGAAGGTGCTGTCGCCCGTTTCGAGGTTCAGGTTTGCCATGCGGTCGATCGGCGGGCGGTTCCAGCCGTCGGCGCGGCTGTTGGCCACACCTTCGATTCCGCTGCGTGCCTGCGACACCGCCCCGCCGAGCCCGCGCATCAGGATGCCTTTTTCGATCAGGAGCGTCTTCTTCGCCTCGAGGCCGTCGTCGTCGTAGCCGAAGCCGGCAAACTGCCCGCGCAGCGTGGGGTCATAAGT
>JABMSA010000509.1 GCA_013202185.1 Planctomycetota bacterium | reverse complement strand
TCCATAATCAGCGAGATGGCCAACCCGCTCGGGCGCCTCCTCGGCGAGAACATCATTCTCGAGATTCGGGAAGCATCGGACCTCGGAAACGTCGAGGCTGACCCCGGCCAGATTCAGCAGATTGTCATGAACCTGGCCGTCAACGCACGTGACGCAATGCCGCGCGGCGGCACGCTGACCATCGAAACAGCCAACATAGACCTGGATGAGGCTTACGTGCAGGAACATCCCGACGCTTCGACGGGCGCACACATCATGCTGGCGGCAACCGACAACGGAATCGGCATCGACAAGGGATCGCTCGAGCATATCTTCGAGCCGTTTTTTACCACAAAACGCACCGGCGAGGGGGCCGGTCTTGGCCTGGCAACCGTCCACGGCATAGTGACGCAAGGCGGCGGACATATCACCGTCGAAAGCCGCCTGGGGGAAGGAACAACTTTCAGGTGTTATTTCCCTCATGTGGAAATCGCCGAAGAAGCAGGAAGAAAACCTCCCGCTCGCCCGGCACCCTCAGCAGGCGCCGAAACAATCCTCGTAGTCGAAGATGAACGAGCCGTTCGGAATTTCCTCGTCAAGGCACTCGAGCTGAGCGGTTATGCCGTATTGAGCGCAGGTAGCCCCGAAGAGGCGCTTGGCATCGTTCGCGAGTTCGAGAAGCCGATCCACCTCCTGGTTTCCGACGTGATCATGCCCGAGATGAGCGGGCCCGAGCTGGCCGAGAAGCTCGCAGAAACGCACCCTGAAATCCCGGTCCTCTACATATCCGGATACACCAGGGATGCCATCCCCGACCGCAGCATAGCCGAAGCAGACATCGAGCTGCTCGCCAAGCCTTTCAGCCCGGACGAACTCCGCGACAAGGTACGACAAACACTCGATGACGTCGCCGCGAAGGGATAAGCCCCTCGGCGCAGTTGCATGCAGATCTCACTTGTTTCTGCGGGGAGAATGTGATAACGTTTTCGTCGGTAAAGAGCGCCGGCTCGTGCAGCTAGGGCACGAGCAGCCCTCACCAGGCAATCTTACCAACCCGGCGCGGGACACGTGCGACCGTGAAAGCGGAAACAACCGCAACCCGAAGATTGTTTAACCATGCGAAAAGACGGCGCACGAAAGTGTGTTGGGGCGGGGCTGGAACTACTGCGGAGACGAACTGATGAGCAATGCCCGGGGCAAGTCACGCAGAATGTCGGCGTTCCGAAAAGTATTACCGGTTTTCGTCAAGATCCTCCTGGCGGCGCTTGTGTGCGATGGCGTCGTCATGGCACTTCTCGAATTACTCCCCATGAACCGTCTATGGAAAATGTCTGTCAACCTCTTTCTGCTGGCGGGGCTGATGACCCCGCTGATTTACCGGTTTCTCGTCAAACCGGTCCGCGCGGCTGCTGAGCGTAGCAAGCGGGCGGAAGAAAAGACCAATGCGCTCAAGCAGAGGTACGAGAGCCTCATCAGAAACATTCCCGACTGCGTTTACTCGGCCCTGCCCGACGAAACGGGCACGACGACCTTCATGGCTGACAGGTGGGAAGAGTGGACAGGATACTCGCCGGAGGACTTTTATCGGGACCCCGAAACATGGCCGAAATCCATTCATCCTGAAGACCGAGCCGGAGCCGTCGAACCTTACATCAAAGCGTGCAAAGACAAAAAGGAATATGTTTCCGAATACAGGGTGGTTCACAAAGATACTGGCGAGATACGCCACCTGCGAGATCATGGCATGCCCGTCAAGGACGAGAGCGGCAATGTCGTACAGATAGACGGCATCGTGACCGACATCACCGAGCGCGTGCAAATCGAGGAAAGACTGAGCGAAAGCGAGCAGCGTTTTCGCAGCCTTTTCGAGTCGAGCCAGGATGGCATTCTCGCCTACGATACAGGATTTCGCCATACGATGTGGAACCAGGCTATGGAGAAGATATCCGGCTTCACGGCGGACGAGATGATTGGCAAGGTGCCATGGGAGGTCTGTCCTTTTCTCGAAGAGGTGGGAGAAGCTGACGCCATCAGGAACACTGTGCAAGGCAAGGCAACTGTCCGACCGGCACAGCCCTATGAAGTTCTTGAAACGGGCCGCCGGGGGTTCTTCGAGAGCGCACATTTTCCGTTGTACGACGCAGAGGGGCGCATTACTGGTGGAATGGCCGTCATTCGAGACGTGACCGACCGAAAACGCGCGGAAAAAGAGATACAGGACCTCGCCAGGTTTGCCTCGGAAAACCCCGCCCCCATGCTGCGCATAGCCGCTGACGGCACGGTGCTTTATGCAAATGAGACGGCGCAGCCATTGCTCGCCGCCAGAGCCAGCGGCACGGACCAGGCGGCTCCGCCGGAATGGCGCGAGCTGGTCGACACCGTCCTTGCTTCCGACACAAAACAGGTAACCGAAGTGGAGCAGGGCGAACGGGTCTTTGTGTTTTCCGTAGTGCCGGTGCCTGAGGCCGGATACGTTAACCTTTACGGTGCGGACGTCACCGAGCTGCGCCAGAAGGAAGAGCAGCTCCGCCAATCGGCGAAAATGGAAGCTATTGGAAGGCTGGCCGGCGGGGTGGCACACGACTTCAACAACTACCTTGCTGCAATTACGGGCTACACCGCGCTCCTCCTTGAGGACATTTCCCCCGACGCCCGATGCCGCAAAGATCTGGAGCAGATCGCCAGGGCCGCGGAAAGCGCCGCGCAACTGACCAAACAGCTCCTGGCTTTCGGCCGCAAGGCAATCGTGCGGCCATTGGTCGTCAATCTCAATTCCATAATCAGCGAGATGGCCAACCCGCTCGGGCGCC
>JABMSA010000508.1 GCA_013202185.1 Planctomycetota bacterium | reverse complement strand
GGGTGGCGATGTAGTTCGCGACAAAGTTCACGAAGTAGTTTTGCATAATGAAGCCTGAAACAACACGAAGAGCGCGTACGGTCTCTAAAAGCATTTGTGGGTAACGCTCAGGGCTCGCGCCGATGGAGCTGCCGAGCAATAGCTCGGCCAAGCTGCCCGCAGGGCCGGCGGCGGCCGTTGCAGCCCGAGACATGCTCCGGCATCATCGGCCCATTGCCTCCTGGCCCAAACCACTTTTGGGACGTTACCAAACTTTTCCGATCTATTTGTTGCTGTATAACGACTTACGACGCCTGTCCGGCCCTGACTGCGGAAGTCGTGCGCTATTCGGCGGCGGGAGGCCCGTAGCCGGCTTCTTCTTCTGCAGCAAGAGGCTGGTAGGCCAGAATGCCGTAGAGGACCGACATCTTCCTGATGGTTTCGATCACTTGCTCGCGGATGTGGAGCGGCCGGATGACTTCGGCCTGGTCGCCGTATTTCATGATCCACCAGGCTATTTCCTGCGTGCCCCTGATGTGCGCCTTGAATATCGCGGAGCCGTCGGACATTTCCATGAAGGCTCCGTTCTTGACTGGTGGCTTGTCTTTGACGAGCTTGGCCGCGCGGGGGCTGAAACGGATAATCACCTCCTCCTCTTCGCCGTCGAATATTCCCCAGCGTCCCGCCAGGTGCTCGTCGATGGAGAAGCCCTCGGGGTACGGAAAGACAATGGGGGTGAGGGCGGCCTTGCGGGTTCGGTTGAGCTTGAACGTTCGGATTTCGCTGTTCTTGCGGCAGAAGGCGATCATGTACCATGCGTGGTTTCGGTAGTGCAGGCCCAGCGGATCAACGGTGCGCTCCTTGTAGCCGTCGTTGTCGAGGGAGCAGTATTCGATCACTGTGCGGCGGCTTTCGGCCACGGCCTGGTGTATCAGCTCGAAGTTGTCGTCGCGTTGGGTTGTTGCCTCGGGCTTCATGTGAATGCGCTCGAGTGATTCGCCGAGCATGGCGCGCATGCTCGCGGGCAGGCACGACAACAGCTTTGCGCGGATGCTGTCGTTGATCGGCCGGGCTTGGTCGCCGCTGAAATGGTGGTCGGGGAAAAGAAGGTGATGTATCTCGCGCGTTGTCAGGTTCAGGGCGGGCAGAAAGAAGCTCGGGTTGATTGTGTAGACCTTGCGGGAGTACGCGATGGGCACGCCCGCCACGCCGAGTTCCTTTATGTCGTGGTAGATTCGCCGTTCCGAGATGCCGAAATGCTGTGCGAGCTGCTTGGGCCCCCACTTCTCACCCGATTGCACGAGCGTGATGATCTCCACCAAGCGGGCGAGGCGGTGGGAACGATTGCCCATTTGTTCTCCCGGGTGACAGACCGTGGTGCGCTCGGCTTAATCTTTGTCGGCGGTGTGGAAGCGGACGTTGTCGACGAACATTGTGCCGTTGGGATTGCGGTTGTATATCAGCACGAAGATGTCTTTGACGTTGTCCTTGTTGGCGATGTTGGCGGTGTGGCGCCAGTTGGTCGCCGCGCATTTGAATTTCTTCTTGGTGAGGTCTATCTCGAGGCTTGTCCATTTCTTCACGGAGGCGCTGAGCGCGGTGCTTTCGAAGAACTGATAGCCTGGCAGGGTGTTGAATGCCATGCCGACTCCGGCGGGGGCGTCTGAGTCGTTGTAGACGTCCATTGTCACCTTGGTATTGTCGGTCAGATCCAAGTCGATGCTGAGGCGTATGGCGACCTTGTCCTTGTCTCGTTGTGTCCACGTGATGCTGAGGAGTTTGTTGTCGTCGTCGCCCTGCGCTACTATCTCGCAGGTTGCGGTGCTGCCCCACTGTTCCGCCCGCCACAGTCCGTTCGCCTCGAGGCTGTCGCGGATCTGAGGGACATCGGCTTTGCCGGGGTCTTCTTTGGGCCCTTCGCCGGGATCTTCGCCGGGAGTGTCGGGGCCGACGGCGTCGTTGTCATCGATTTCTCCCGGGGTGTCGTCGTTGTCTGCGGGTTTCTCCACGAGGGTCTGTGCGTCCGGGTTGTTGTCGGTGTTGTTGACTCCGACCCTTATATCCACCTCGGGTTTGGGGGTGTCTTTGGCCATGTCGTCGCAAGAAGCGGCTTTCTTCTGAAGGGCCAGGTCGGCGGGGTTCGTGAGCAGCAGTCGGTCGTAGGCCGCTTTTGCCTCGTGCCACATCTGGCGCTGCTCGAAGACTTCGGCAAGGCGCTTGAGCGTTTCATCGGGCACGCCTGGTGCTTGCATGGCGAGCGTGTATGCCTGGGCCGCTTCCCCGGGCATCTGGCTCTGGTCGCAAAGCACGCCCAGGTCAAAAAGATTCTTCGACGTGTCGTTGCCGTTTTCGACGAGCTTCTTGACACGGGCGTCGAAGTCGATCCTGATGGACTCGATGCGGTTGGCCTTGAGGGTCACCGTGCCGAACTCGACCTTGACTTTCACGTCCTCGCCTTTGCGCCAGAGCACCTCAACGTCGGACCCGCCCAGCTCGAGCTTGTCTTTGAATCGAATGAGATCGCCGAATGAGAGCCCGGCAAGGCTCAGGGCCGCCAGCATTACTACAAGTTTTTTCATGGTTGCTTCTCCCGTCTGCAAACCGCTCCCCGCACAAGCCGCATAATAGATCTTCTATTATACAATACCACCGTTTGGCTGCAGTGTCAAACAAATTCTTGGTTTTTTCGACTTCGAATCGCGGCATGTTACAAAAAGTTACGCTTTGGCGGTGCCCGGCGGGCATCAGGCGGCCGGGGAAGGCAGGTTGGGCCGCTTGGTAGTGCAAAAGCACCGCTCCATCGACGCAAGGCCGATGGGGGCGTTGTCAGATCCCAAACGCGTTGTCCTGGACCACGCTGAACTCATACAACTGCTTTGGCGGTGCCCGGCGGCGCACCGGCGCGATGCCGCGAGGTCATTTGATGAGGTCCAGGAGCGGGCCCAGGATTCCCTCGACAACCAGCTTGGCCTTCGGTTGTTCCAGCGTGCCTGTTATCTTGACGGGCAGCTCGCCCTTGTCGTTGAGAAAGCGCCTCAGGTCGCGCCCAACGCGGTCGCCCGTCAGTGAAACGATGTAGTTGATCTCTCGGCCCGGCAGCTCGATGCCCGGCACTTTGCGTTTCACGAGGTTGGTTGTGCCCGTCAGTTTCATCGTCAGGTCATCGGCCTTGAAGGTGGTTTTGCTGTCGGACAGGCCATTCTTGATCGTGAAAACCGAATCCATCGTGGCAAGTGCGAGGTCGGAGTATTGCCTGAGGCCCGGCACCCGCCTGATCACGGGTATTATCACGCGCACGTTTTCGGGTATGGCCACGGTGCCGCTGCCGTTGAGGCCGGCAAACAGTTCTTCGGGCTTGATGCC
>JABMSA010000507.1 GCA_013202185.1 Planctomycetota bacterium | reverse complement strand
CTTAAAAGTGCCAGGCACCGAAAAAGGACCGGAAAAGGGAGTTTGTTTCACACGAGCACGGGCTGCACGGCGGCGGGCTCGGCACGGGCGAGAAGATAGGAGAGGACGGACTCGGCGCCCTGGTTCTTGTTGACGCCCGAGGGCATGAGGCCGTCGTAACATGCACCGGTTGCGGGCTCGATGAGCGCCTGGCCGAGCCTGTTGGTGCCGTGGTACCAGGCGAGCGCCTGCTCGGCACGCTTGAGGTAGTCGAGCGAGCCGGTGACGCGGAACGCGCATACGAGGGCTTCGACCATCGTGCCGGCCTCGACGGGCTGCTGATCGAAGATCGACCTTGTGCCCCCCGCCTCGAACCATGCGTGGTTGCCGGGCACGTCGAGCATGTCGCCGTCGAACATGACCTGGATGAGGAACTGCATTGACCGCTCGGCGACGTCGAGGTACTCTTGCTTCCTGAGCACGTCGTAGGCGAGGTAGAGGGCGTGGGGTATGCGTGCGTTGCAGTAGGTGAGGTAGGGTTCGAACCACTGCCAGTCGTTGTGCGCGGCGTCGTTGAACAGCCTTACGAGGAAGTCTCCGCCTTCCCGGAGCATGTCTTGTGCAACGTCTATGCCTGGCGCGCGTGCGCAGCCGAGCATTCCGAAGCTGCGCGATCTCGGCGAGCGAAAGCGCACCATGCGACGGGCGCTTCTGCGAAAGATTTCCTCTGCCGCGAAACGCGCGGGCTGGTCGAGGACGTCGGCCCTGCATGCGGTGCCGGCCGCCCATATAGCGCGGCCTTGGCAGTCTTCGGAGCCTATGCCGTGCAGCCATCGCCGGCTGTAAGACAGAAAGTTGTGAAAGGTTCCGTCGGGCCGGCTTGCAAAGTGCAGGAACGACACGCATACCGCCAGCACGCGCATCGCTTGCGAATCGTGGCGCGCCTGCGAATGGTTGCACAGGAAGACAACCGCCCGTGCCACGTCGTCGGTGCAGTAGCCTTCGTTGCGGTTGGGCACGCTGTAGTGGGCGTGTTGAAACAAGCCCGTGTCGTCACACAGCGAGAAGAAATGATGAAGTTCGATCCGTGGAAAGTTCATGAGAAATTGTGATACGAATTCCTGGCCCCATCGTCAATCGCACTTGATCAGGCTTGTATGAGCCGCCGAACGTCGGGCGTTGTGGTGTCGGGCGTGCCGACGGTAGCGTGTGTTGGTGCGTTCGAGCTTGCGCTTGTGAGAATCTCCGCGTATTCGCGTGCGACGGCTCTCCACGCCATCCGGCGCCCGTAGCAGAGCGTTGATGCCTCCATTGCGAGTCGGAGGGTGCGGTCGGAAAGAATAGCCGCGACGTTTTGCGCGAGCGCGGTGCTGTCTCGAAATTGCACAAGGCGCCCTCGGCCGTTGGCAAGCAGTTCGGTTGCGTAGAGGAATGGTGTGGAAACGATCGGCTTGCCGAAGAAAACGGCGCGCGCCATCGCGCCGGATGTTATCTGGTCGGGCCCGAGGTAGGGCGTAACGTAAACATCGGTTGCCTCGAGGAATACCGAAAGTTTTTCGTCGACGATGAATCTGTTGACGAATCGGACGTGGTTTTCGAGCCCGAGCGTTCGCGCCATGTGGTGCAGTTCTTCGCGGTAGCTTTCGCCTTCGTTTTTTCTGACGACCGGATGCGTTTGCCCGAGCACGCAGTAGATTGCCCGGGGGTGTTGTTTTACGATGTGGGGCATTGCGGCGATCATGTATTCGAGGCCCTTGCCGCGCGATAGCAGGCCGAAACTCGAGATGACGTCTTTGCCTTCGAGGCCGAGCGCCTTCTTTGCCGCAGGCCCGCCGATCCGCCTGAAGGACGGCACGCCGTGGGGGATCACCTTGATGTTGCCGAAGCGGACGTTGTAGTCGCTGTGGAGTATGTCGACACCGATCCTGGCCATAACCACCGTGGCCGCGCTGTGCCGCACGATAGTCGAGATGATGCGGCGCGGAAGTTCGAGGCATCGCGGAATGATGGTGTGGAGCGTTGTTACGATGGGCTTTTCGCACGCAACATAGAAATTGACCAGGTCCTTGCCCCATTCGCCGGAGAAGATGCCAAACTCGTGTTGCACGCAGACGGCGTCGTAGTCGGAAGCGTTGACCTTCGCTGCAACTTCGGCGTAGGCGCCGGCGCGGCAGTTGTTGATTCTGCACACGACTTCGTCGCCGTATTCGATTTCATCGTCGTCGGATATGTCGATTGCGGCAATGTGTGGTGTGACGCAGTCGGTCTTCTTCCTGAGGCCGACGGTGAGGTCCCTGGCGAATGTTCCGATACCACAGGTCCGCGGGGGATACGTTGTTATGAAAAGAACCTTGATTGTCCCTTCCATGCATGCCTCCTCCTGTTTGCGGCGCAGGTCAACTCCGTTGCCGGCCTCCTTCCGTGGTACAACCGGCAGCCGGCATAACCGCCAGTGAGATTATACGGACGCCCTTTACGCTTATTAACAGCTTTTAGGGGCAAAAAGTTTCAGACGGCGGCCGGGTTGCTGTCGGTTTTGCCGATTCCGTGGCTTATTGGGCTTCAAACACAAGGATCGGGTGGTTCACCGGGTCTTTGTTTTCGATGCTGATAGTGAGCACCCCGTCGGCATGTTTCGTGTTGTACGCGGGCGGCGGCTGGTCTTTGTCGGGTGCGCCCACAACGCGCGGCGGCTTCACGGCCTTGATGCCGGGCACCTTGATCGTGAACGTTCCACTGCGCCACACGGCGAAGCTTCCGGCGCGGCATGGCGGCCTGTAATTCTCGAACGGCAGGCCCCAGTAGGCCGACGATTTCATCGGGTCGTCGTAAGGATTGACCGGGCTGTAGCCGTCGTATGCTATGCCGTCTTTGTTGAGCACCCAGGTGTTGGCGCGCACGTCGAGCTTGAGCACGCTGCCGTCTTCGTAGCTGAATTCCCAGAGGTCGTCGTCGAGATCGCGGGCGTTTGTGATGCGGTGCGGGCTGATAGTTTTCCAAAGCACGATCCATGGATAGTAGAACAATTCGTTGTGTTTGATGCGTCCGACTCCGTTGGGTTGCGGCCTCGAGCCGTGCATGATTGCGTAGCCCGGCGGCGTTCCCGAGCCGGCGCCGTGATACGTTATGCCTTGGAAGAGTACGGCTTGCAGCGGGATGCGCTTGGCGAAGATGTGCGAAACGACGGGGCCATCGAGGCCCTTTCTTGTTGGGAGGTGGCCCCAGCTCCGCGAGAATCCGCCCGGCCACACGCCGTTGCCCACGTAGGGAGTCCACCATCCCCACAGGAGGTTGCCCGCCAGGCCCCATTCGCTGAGCGCTTCGCTGTCGGTGCGATAGCCGCGTCGCGAGAGCAACTGGAGCGTGTCGATCTTCGCGCGGATCGCTTCTTCTTTCGTGCTCGGGTGATCGGCGCTGAAGTCTGCGCCCCCGCCGCCGCACGTCCAGGTGTCGGTGCCCAAGTGGATCGGCAGCGGCGCGAAGTCGAAATCGTCGGCGAGTTTGTCGAAGAATCGCGCCAGGCGGCCGCTTTCGAATTCGTATGCAATGCTGCGGCTCCACGCGCCCCACTTGTATGAGGGCCGGCCTGAAGGCACGCGCCTGAGCGCGCGGCTGTCGCTGTGAGTGTTGCCGATGAACGGATTGTCCCACAGCATGAAGCAGGTGGGCGCCTGGGGGTAGTTGTCGCACATCGCCGGGCTCTCGTCGATCATGCGCGTGCGTTTGTAGTTGCCGTCGCGATAGGTGATCGCGGCGTCTGCCCAGTTGGCCGTGTTGTCGCCATTGACATCGCCCACGTACTGCAGATCGAAACCGAACGTATCGATCGAGAGCGCCCCGGTGAGCCAGGCCGGCGTGCCGGCGGTGTATTCATTATCTTTCAAGGCTTCGGCGATGCTGTTGGCCGAGCCGGTGCGCGTGTCGAAGCTCCAGCCCATGTACAGATAGCGCACGGGCGCGATTGAGCCTTTGGCAACATGCTGACCGTAATGGAATTTTGCGTGCCATTGGTGCGAGCGAAGCACCAGCCCGCCGGTGCCGTCGGTGAAACTGATCATCCGGTTCTTGAATGTCCATCCGCCGATGCTGTTCGTCTTTTGCAGCACGCCGCTGGAGGCGGCGAAGCCGGTGAACGGGATCAACTCTCCGCCGTCTACGGGCACGGCGAGCGCACCTTCGCGCTGCGCCCGGGGCGTGTCGCCTATCAGGCGAATGAACTGTTCGTCGCCGGTCGAGATCTTCAGCAGCCGGCCTTTGCGCTCTTCGAGGATTTGCACTTGGGCCGAGAGCCGGTCGGGCAGGGCGGTGTAGCTCACGCGCGCAGTCAGCAGGTCGCTGTCGTAGATGAACGCGCGTTCGGTGTCGGGCAGATCACTTGCGGCATTTTCGACGGGCGTTATCGTCCACGCCTTATCGTCGGGCGACAGCTCCTTGATCTCCGCGGGTTTGCCGTCCTTCATCGCGAGTACGGTGAACGTCGGAAACTGCTTGCTGGTCGGGTACGTCCTGCCGTTCACGGTCACTTCGGTTAGGCGGCCGTTGTCGTCAATCTCGAAAGCCCCGCGTGCGGCGCCGGGCGGAACGTTGGAAACCCCTCGAGGCAGGACCACCGATTCGTACTCGGGAATTGCCGGCGCCTCCGCCGCCGCCGCGGTCCGCTCGAGCGCGTTCGGGTTCATTATCTGCACCTGGCCCCAGCGGCCCACGGCCACGTTTCGGCTTATAGAGTATACATTGTTGCGCGCGCCGGGCTTGAGGGGCGACCAGGTGGCGGCGCCGTCGGTGCTGCGCAGGATCGTCCCGCGCGAGCCGGCCACGAGGAGCGTCTTGTCGTCGATCACTTCGATTCGGTGCAGCCATTCGCGCGTGGGGCAGTCGGCCCGTCGCCACGTTTCGCCGCCGTCGAGCGTCGTGAATATCCGCCCGACGTCGCCGACGATCACTCCGTCGCTTTCATTGACAAAGCGCACGTCGGAGAGAATCTCGATTGACGGACCGGCCAACTGCCTCCAGGTTGCGCCGGCGTCGGTTGTCTTGAGGATCACGCCGGCGCCGGATGCGTAGCCGGTGGTGGGGGTCGGAAAATCCACGCCGTATAGCATCTTGCCGGTGGGGGTGTCGGCCCGCTTCCACGTTGCGCCGCCGTCGGCGGTCGAGAACACGGCTCCGCGCGCACCGACCGCTATGCCGCGCCGTGCGTCGAAGAAATGGAGGTCCTTGATGTTGTCGTTGAAGTCGATCTGTCCGCGTTTCCAGGATGCGCCGCCATCGACAGTGTAGATGATGTGGCCGAAATCGCCGACGGCCCAGCCGGTGTTTGCATCGAGAAATTGGATCGCCTCGATCGCGCTGCCGCGAGGCACATCGAGGAACGCCCAGGTCTGCGCGCCGTCGGTGGTCTTGAGTATCGCGCCGCTGTCGGCGCCGGCGTATCCGATCTTGTCGTCGACCATCTCCACCGCGTAGAGATCGGTGTAATCGTTTAGTGTTTGCCAGGTCTTGCCGCCGTCGGTCGTGTGCTGAATGCATCCGTAGTGGCCGGCGATCCAGGCGGTGTTTGCATCGAGCACAGACAGGCCGTGCATGAATACTCCTCCGGCGTGCGGCTGCATCTTCCAGGTCTTGCCGCCGTCTTCGGTTCGGTATGCATTGTGCCAGCCGAGTATCCAGCCGTGCTGTGTGTCGGCGAACCGGACCTTGAAGAAGAAGTCATTTCCGGGTATGCGATGCACGTCGAACGTCTTGCCGGCGTCGGCCGTGCTGACCACAATGCCGCCGTCGCCGACGACCCACGCGTGGGTGTCTCCTACGACGCACGCGCCGCGAAACCAGTTGGGCACGCGGTTCACGATTTCGTCGCCGTCGCGTTCGTGCCAGCTTTCCGGGACGCTCCACGTCTTGCCGCCGTCGTTTGTGATGAGCAGTTCGCCGTCACCTCCGCCGACCACGCCGAGCGTCTTGCCGAGCGCCACGGTGGAGATTGCATTGGGGCGGCTGCCGCCGGGCTGTTGG
>JABMSA010000506.1 GCA_013202185.1 Planctomycetota bacterium | reverse complement strand
GGCGATCGCGGCGGCGGCGTACGCGGGGATCCCGGTGACGCATCGTGGCGTGGCGGTGAGCCTGGCTGTGGTGACGGGACACGAGGACCCGACGAAGCCGGAAAGCCAGGTGGATTGGTCGAAGGTGGCGGTGGGCACGGGCACGCTGGCGATTTACATGGGAATGAAGAATCTGCGCCGGAATGTCGGCAAGATCATCGCGGCCGGGCGGGACGAGTCGACGCCGGTGGCGGTTGTGTCGTGGGGGACTTCGCCCCGGCAGCGGTGTGTGACGGGCACGCTGTCGACTATCGCGGATGTTGTGGAGCGGGAGGGGATCGAGGCGCCGGCGATTACGATCATCGGCGACGTGGTGGGGCTGCGCGATCGGCTGCAATGGTTCGAGAAACTTCCGCTTTTCGGTAAGCGGATTGTGACAACGCGCCCGCGGGCACAGTCGGCCGAGCTGAAGCGGCGGCTCGAGCGGCTGGGCGCCGAGGTGCTGGTGTTTCCGACGATCAGAATTGTGCCGGTGCAGGACTTCTCGGCGATGGACGGCGCGATCGGGCGCCTGGGCGAGTATGACTGGCTGATTTTTACGAGTATAAATGGCGTACGGATTTTCTTCGAGAGGATGATCGAGCTGGGGCGCGATGCGCGAGCGTTGGCGGGATGTAAACTGGCGGCTATCGGCCCGGCAACGGCGCAGGCGCTGCGGGATCGCTTTTTATACGTGGAGTGTGTGCCGCGCCGATACGTGGCTGAGGAGGTGGTGGCGGCCCTGGCGGCGCTCGATGAGGTGCGCGGGAAGCGGTTTTTGCTGCCGCGCGCGGGCGCTGCACGGCTGGTGCTTCCGTGCGAGTTGAAGCGGCTTGGGTGCCACGTGGATGAGGTGACGGTGTACGAAACGGAGTGCGAGAGTGATGTGGATGCGCTGCTTTTGGGGCGCATTGCTGCCGGAGATGTGGACGTTATCAGCTTCACGAGTTCGTCTACGGTGCGCAATTTTGCCGCAATTGTGGGGCACGAGCGCTTGAAAGCGCTCGATGAGCGCGTGGTTTTTGCATCAATCGGTCCGATTACGAGTGAAACCGCGCGGGAATTGGGCATCCGGATAGACGTCGAGGCGGAAGAGCACGTGACTGGTGGGCTTGTGCGTGCGTTGTGCGATCATTTCGCTGAAGAATGACGGCTCGCGTCACTGCTATTGTTCGAATTCCTTCAGTATTTCATCGGCGCCGGCGGTTTTGAGCTTCTCTGTCAGTCGGTCGGCGATGGCTTGCCATTCATCACGCGCGTCTGTTGCTGATTCCTTGATGGTTTTTGTGCCGTCGGGCGAGCACACCACTGCATATAGTGTTATTTTGCCATTTTCGCATTGTGCGTGGGTGCCCAGTGGCACGTGGCATCCGCCGCCAAGGTTCGCCAGCAGCCTGCGCTCGACGCCGGAGGTAATGACGGCATCGGCGTCGTTCAGCACGGCGAGGCATTCGCGGAGTTCGGTGTCGTCGGTGCGTGTCTCGAGTGCGAGTGCGCCCTGGCCGGGCGCGGGCAGCATGATGTCGAGGGGGATGTCGGCGTGGGTCAGGAGCACGCCCAGTCCGAGGCGGTTGAGGCCGGCCCGTGCGAGGACTATGGCCTGGTAGGGGCCTTCTTTCAGCTTTCGCAGGCGGGTGTCGACGTTGCCGCGTATGTCCATGATCTGAAGGTCGGGGCGAACTGCCAGGAGCTGTGCTTTGCGTCTGACGCTGCCTGTGCCCACCACTGTGCCTCGCGGGAGTTTTTGGACGGCCGCTTGCCTCTCGGTGACGATCAGCGCATCGTTTGGGGCCTCACGGGGCGGCACGCACGCGAGCGCCAGGCCCTCGGGCAGGTCTACGGGCAGGTCCTTCATGCTGTGCACGGCCATGTCTACTCGTCCCTCGAGCATTGCGGTCTCGAGTTCTTTCGTGAACAATCCCTCGCCGCCGATGCTTGCCAGCGGCTTCTCGTTGATCGCGTCGCCGGTACTCTTGATTATCTCTATTTCGAGGTCGAGGTCAGAATGCGCGGCGCGCAGTGTGTCGGCCACCCATCTTGTTTGCACCATTGCCAGTGCGCTGCCGCGGGTGCCTATTATGATTTTCTCTCTCATTGCTTCTCTCGGCACGTGATTAACTGCTACACGAACTGCCGCAGTCCATTATATCATGAGGTGGATGGTTTTGAGCGTGAGAAACGGGCGAGAGACCAGACGAGGGCTATGCGCATGTCGCCGCTTGGGCCACAGCCTTGATGGCGACCGTCGCCGCCGCCCCGAGTGCATCCAGCGGCAGTTGATCGGTTGCGGTCTTGTCGAACAGCACAGTTGCCCGCGCGTCGAATTCGTCGTCGCCGGCCCATATTGTTATCGTAAGTGGTATGCGTGGCAGCACGAGGAACTGGATCGATGCGTCGCCGAACTCGCGGCGCGCCCCGTCGAAGGCCGACATCACTTCGTAGAGCCTCTCCGGGCGGCGGGCGAACGCTTCCTCGAGCATGGCGGTCGGCAATTCATGAGGCTTCGCCCGAAAATAGAAATCGCCCCCGGGCAGGGATTTTTCGCCGACCAGTTCGTTGCTCAGCGGCACGTCCTTTGCGTTTATCAGGTACGCAAGGATGCAGAGCTGCTCGAGGTAGCCGGGCGCCTCACCGTCTTCGATCAGCAGTATCGTTTGGTCCTGCAGGTCGACGGCATATTCCTTGTTGAGGAACGTCATGACGAACGTGCCCGCGGGATCGCCGGCTTCGTATCGACAGAGCGCCCGGCGGGCGGTTCCTTGCGGATCGAGTTTTGCCAGTTGCTCCCACAATCCTTCGTGCAAAGTTATCCACCTTTCTCTTGGCATCATGCGCGGAGTCGATCGGCGCCGTAACGCTTCCATTCTACCCAATGAGGCCGTGCTTTTCAAAAGGCAAGGGGGTGGAATGAATGTGGCGAGGGCCGTGTGTCGGCGGCCGGCTTGCGTCTCAACCGGTCTGTTTCCGGCCTTTTCTCTTGCCCCCCGCTACCAGGCGCATCGTGGCTATCAGAATAAGACAGAGGAAGATGAGCAGCACTGCTATGGAGCGTGCCTGAGGCAGGCCGTAGTCTTCGAACCGCCGGAGAATGAGCACGGGGGTGGTCGTCGGGTGGTAGGCTATGATGATGACGGCTCCAAACTCGCTGATGCCGCGCGCCCACATGAGTATCATGCCGGAGAGAATCGCACGCCGAGCCAGAGGAAGAGAGACGGTGAAAAAGGTGCGGAGCGGAGTGGCCCCGAGCGTTCGGGCAACCTGCTCGTATTTCTCGGGAACGGCGGCGAACCCCTCGCGGGCGGCGTTGAGGAGAAAAGGCATCGAGACGAACGCCATCGCCACGGATATGCCCGCGGTGGTATCGCGTAAGCTGTCGCCAAGCGCCGATCCCAACAATGATCTCCTTCCGATCACTGTGAGCAATGCGATGCCGGCTGCCGAGTGCGGAATGATGATCGGCAGGTCGATGATCGCCAGCACCACGGTCTTGCCGATGAAGTTCTTGCGCGCCAGGAGATAGGCAAGAGGAATCCCGGCCACCGCGCACGTTGTTGTAGCTGCCAGGGCTGCGAAAAGTGTGATGCGGATGGAACCCATCACTTCCTTGTCCAGCGCGGCGCCGCGCAGCTCGGAGAATGATGATGTGAAAACAAGGCCGAGAAGCGGCGCGACAACTAACAGCAGCACGCACGAGCCGAGCAGGGTCAGGGCAAGCTGAAACCAGGGGATCGGATAGTGTTCGGGTTGCCGGAGCGGTTTCACTTTGCGCCTCCTACTCGCACAACGCCCTCAAAGCCGTCGGCAGCTTGTCCGGCTCAAGTGTGCGGGCAGGCGTGATAGGTTGTTGGCCGTTTCGTGCCATGATCGACCGGCCTTCCTCAGACAGCAGCAATGCAACGTACGCCTCGGCGGCCGTTCGGTTGCGGGCGTTTGTGGGTATTGTCACCGAGTAAGCGATCGGCGCACCCGTCAGCGAGATGAGCTGCCCGGGCTGTTTTCCGGTTACCGCTACTTCTGCGCTCGCGTAGAGCTTGGCGTGCGATTGGGAGGCAAGATTGATTTCGGCCGGCAGGTCGAGAACTCGCAGCTTGTGCTGCCGGGCCACGGAACGATAGATGAACAGATAGTCGATTTCTCCTGCCTCGAGCAGCGCCAGGAGGTCGGTTTCCTTGGGACGAATCAATTGCCTTCCGGGCTTGTCTGCCAGCTTCGCGACCAGGCCGGGGGCCTCGTAGTGCTTCTCGGCGAGCTGAAACAGCATCATAGTCCGATAGCCGCAAGGGTCTCGGTTCGGATCAGCGCGGCCGAATATGACGTCCGGCTGAAGCAGTATCTCGTGCCAGTTTTCCGAGGTGATGATGTTATGTGCCATGGACTCGTCCGTGTATGCGATGATCATCTCGTTGGTGGCGAATCGGATGTTGAAGTCCGCGTGGTCGGGGATCAGCAGATTCTCGACCGCTCTGTAATCCGCCGCGCCGAAAACATCGCAGGTGCGGCCCAGGTCGGTGATCTTCCGGGCGGAATCTCGCGTTCCCGCAGGCTCTGCCTTGATCGTAACGCCCGGGTATTTCTGCGTGAAGAGTGCGGATATTTCACGGAAGGGCACGGACAGGCTGCCGGCGTGAAAGATTGTGAGGTCGCCGGTGATTGCGCCGTCGCCATTTTCCGCTGCCTTGTTCCCACAGCCGAGCACGAGCAGCGCCGCCGCAATAAGGCAGCACCCCGGCAGTAACGTTTGCCTCATCATGCTTCTCCCACTTCGATGCCGTGGATTCTCTGGGGGTTTGTGTACACCGTTGCGCGGCCGCTCCTCACGAAGCCGCAGAGGGTGATGTTGGTGCGCCGTGCCACGTCGATTGCCAATGACGACGGCGCCGATATCGCCACTATCAGTTCGATCCCGGCGCCGGCGGCCTTCGTTACCAGTTCGAAACTCACGCGGCCCGAGAGCACCGCTCCACAGCCTCGTATGGCTTGCTCCATCAGCAGGCACTTGCCGATCGCCTTGTCAAGAGCGTTGTGGCGGCCGATGTCCTCGGCAAACGCAACGATCTCGCCGTCCGGCAGAAACACCCCGGCGGCGTGGGCGGCGCCCGTCTGCTCGAACAGATTCTGGCGGGCGCGCATTTTTTCCGTGGCGGCCGTGAGTGTGCTCGGCGGCACGGTCAATGTGTTGCCGACGGGCCTGAGCCCCTCGAGGATGTCTTCGATGCTTCGGCTGCCGCACATTCCGCAGGAGCTGGCCACTATCAGATTGCGGCCGGGCTCGGGCAGCTCGTCGGGAGGGTTGGCCAGGCGCACGCGGACCACGCTCGGGTCGTCGTCGCAGCCCATCTACAGGCTCACATCGTCGATGCTTTCTATGATGCCTTCCGAGTGGAGAAACCCGGCGGCCAGCGCCTTCAGATCGCAAGGCGTGCACATCAGCACGTAACTGCCGAAGTCATCCACCAGCACGGTAACGTGCTCTTCGACGATAACGCGCTCGGCCTGTTTGCTCGGCGGCGAGCCGTCTGCAGCAACGCGGAATGCATCGGCGCTGCGGATGGATGTGTCGAGCCTGCCGGTGGTGTTGCTTTGGGGCGTTTCGGTCATGGTCAGTGAACATCCACTCCATGGATCATGAAGATGATGTGCTCCAGTGTCTTGAGTATTTCGGTCATGTACTCGCTCACGGCGCGGCTGCTGCCGGGGAGGGTGTAAACCTGTGTTTGCCCGGCTATGCCTGCGATGCCGCGACTGAGGAGGGCGTTTGGCTTTTGCGAGCCGTACTTGATGCGTATGTTTTCCATGATGCCGGGGATGATCTTATCGCAGATCTCCGACGCGGTCTCGGGGGTGATGTCTCTGGGGCCTGCGCCGGTGCCGCCGGTAGTGAAGACAACGTCCACGCATGCATCGCGCGCGGCCGTCAGCTCTGTTCGGAGCTTGTCGGCGTCGTCGGGCAGGATCATGGCCTCGATCTCGACGTGCCGGCGCTTGTCCGCGAAAAACTCCTCGAGCATCTCCCTTATGCGCGGGCCCGACTTGTCCTGATACTTTCCGCTCGCGGCGCGGTCGCTCATCGTTATGATTCGGATCTTCAGCGGCCTGGGGATGTATTCGACGGCGTCGCCGGGGCGGATCTTCCCGCCATGCAGAACGCGGCAGAATATGCCTTCCTTCGGCATGACGCACCGGCCGACCTCGCGGAAGATTGCGCAGCCGTCGCCGTGGCATTCCTTGCCGATCTGCGTGATCTCGAGGGCCACGTCGCCGATCTGAAAACGATCGAGAATGGCAACCCCGGAGAGATCGATGCCGCGCGTGGTGAGGTTCTCGGCGAAGTCGCCGGGCGTGATCGATCGGTCGGCCTCGGCAGCGAAACGTTCGATGCTTTCCTGGGCGAGCATGCTCACCTGGCGATGCCACGGGCCGGCGTGGGCGTCGTTGGCGATGCCGTTGTCGTCAACGATCACTTCTTCAACGGGGCGCTTTGGCGTGCCCTTTTCGGTGGAGATGTTCACCGATACGATTTCAATGCTATTCGACATCTTGCTTTACCTTTTCGATGAGGCGGATGTTTCCGATCTGCATCTGCTTGTCCACCGCCTTGCACATATCATACACGGCCAGGAGTGCTGTGCTGACGGCGGTGAGGGCTTCCATCTCCACGCCCGTTCGCCCCACGCAACGCACCTCGCTGGTGGC
>JABMSA010000039.1 GCA_013202185.1 Planctomycetota bacterium | reverse complement strand
TGGCATTGTAGAGACGGGCCGGTGGCCCGTCTCCTCTGAGACGCCCCACCGGGGCGTCTCTACAAGTACGTGACCGTATTTGCGAACAGGTGTACTAAGTGATGGAGAAGATTCTTGACCTGGCGGGGCGCTCTGCGGACGCCGCCGAGGTGCTCTGCGTTGAGAGCGAGAGCCGGCGGGCCGAATTTGAGAATAATCGCCTGAAGTACATCACGACCAAGTCGGTGCGCGGCGTGGGGCTGCGGGTAATCTGCAACGGCCGCATCGGTTTTTCGTCCACTACCGACCTGTCGCGGCCCGAGCGGCTGGTTGAGCATGCGCTCGAGAGTGCGAAGTATGGGCAGGAGGCGAAGTTCGAGTTTCCGGCGTGCTCGCAGCCGGCAGCGGTGGGAGTTTACGATCCGCGGGTTGTCGATTTTCCTGTCGAGGAGGGGGCGAAGGCAACGGAAGCCGCCATCGGCACGATCCTGACTGCCTACCCGCGCGCGCAGTGCGGCGGCGACGTTGTGAAGCAAGTCGGCAAGCAGCGGATTATCAACACCTCCGGCCTGGACATCAGTTTCGAGTACACGCAATTCAGTTGCTGCACGTCGGCGCTGCTTGTGCGCGACGGCAACCTGCTGTGGGTGGGCGATCATGAATCTTCATGCGCACTGTTGGATGTGTGGGAAAAACAGGCCGACAAGGCCATAGCCGACATCCGCTCGGCCGAGCGCGAGGTGGTGCCGGAACCCGGCACTTACCCTGTGATCTTCACGCCCGATGCGATCGGCTCGCTGCTCGACACCTTCGAGCAGGGCACCAACGGCAAGCTCGTGCAGAAGGAGATGTCGCCGCTCACGGGTAAACTAGGCGAGCAAATAGTCGATAATAGAATAACAATTACAGATGACGCCACGCTGGACTTCGCCGCCGGAAGCTGCCCTGTCGACGACGAAGGGTTGGCCGCCCGAAGGAACGTCCTCATCGAGAACGGAGTGCTCAAGCAGTATCTTTTCGATCTGCAAACGGCCGGGATGATGAACGCGGCTCCCACCGGAAACGGGATGCGCGGGTTTCAATCGCAGCCGTCCCCGGGCAGCACCAACCTGGCGGTGAACGCGGGTGATATGCCCTACGAGAAAATGCTCGTCGATATGAAGCGTGGCCTTGTTGCCGATCAGCTTCTCGGCGCCGGCCAGAGCAACATTCTCGCCGGGGAGTTTTCTGTGAATGTCGATCTGGGGTATCTGGTGGAAAACGGCGAGATCGTCGGTAGAGCCAAGGATTGCATGGTGGCGGGGAATGTGTTCGAAGCGTTCAATAGCATCATTGCCCTGGGCGACAGGTCCGCTCTGAAGGGCAGCCTGAAGGCGCCGCACTTCTACTTCGCAGGGCTGAACGTGGCTTCGGGCTGAGAGTTTTCCTTAGATCGCACACCAATGCGACCGCAGAGGCCACCGGCGTGAAAAGGCTTTCCGGCAATCGATCGCTGCATTTCGTTGTCGTGATAATGGCGGCTGCTTGCCTGCTGTTTGTTATCACCGGGAAGCCGCCGTCGACCGACGTTTCGATCTCCATGCAAACTCCTTTCGCCCGAGGGTCTTTCGAGTTTCTCCAGCTCGAGGAAATCGTGGCGAGTTTTCAGGGGGAGAATCCTCAGATACAGGTGCGGCTGCTGCCGGACGGGCCCACGGCAGACGACGTCATCACCAGGCGAACCCTCCTGAGGGGTGCGCCGGACGTCTTCGAGATTCCGCTCAGGAGCATCTCGGGCCCTGCGGGTCGCGGCACTATATTGTCGGCGATCGACGTGCTCGCCGAGGGTGTCGGCGACGTTTTCCCGTGGGCGCTTCGCGCCGCTGAAGCTGAACATGACAACACGATCTACGCCGTGCCCTTCCGCGCCCGGAGCGTGCAACTCATCTACAACGGCTCAATTCTGCGGAAATCCGGCTTTCGGCCCGCCAATCCCCTGTTGATCAACTGGACCGAACTGCTGGAAACGTGCCGCGCCATCAGTGAGTTCAACAAGGAGAACGGCTGCTCGGCGCTTGGGGTCAGCGGCCGTGATCCCGAGTCGATTTCTCAGTTGGGTCTGATGTTGGCCGGCCAAATGAATGTCGAATTGATGCAGATCAAAGAAGGTGCAATAGAGGGGCTCGGGCCTGTTTGGCGAGTTACGATCAACAGTGACGACGGCGTTCGCGCGCTGAGAATGGTGCGCCAACTCGGCGAGTACATTCCGCCGGAAGCACTCGAGTGGTCGCGCGATGACCTCCTGCGCGAATTCATCGCGCAGCGCGTTGCGATGTTCTTCGGCTGTCTCCGCGACGTCGAACGAATCCGCGCGGAGGCGCCTGATCTGGACCTGTGGACCGCCGAGGCCCCGGTCGAAAAGTCGGATGCTTCGTGCGTCGACTTTTACGGCGCGGTTGTCAGAGCCACTACTGCTCATCCCGACGCATGCAAGAAACTCCTCGCGTATTTGTGCGGCCCCGATGCTCAAGAGATGATAATGAAAGGCGGGCAGGCGGGCCTACCGATGTTCTCACCGGTGCGGAGCGAGTTTCTCGACCACGAATGGTACGATGACAACGCCATCTACGAGCCGTTTCTGAAGGCATTGACGTATCCTTGTACCTGCAGGCGCGTGAGCGCATGGGCCGAAGTTCGAAAGCAGGCATTCGTACCTGTGTTGAAAAAACTGATTGCCGGCGAGACCGAGGCAACGGATGCGGCAGAGAGAATCGAGGAATTGGGGAACCTGGCGATTGGAACCCATTACGGCTACATTGGCAGCCCATCGTTGACGTCCCAACTCGGGATGGGCCTGAGCGCGGCGGGAGTTTTTCTTCTCATTTTCTTTACGGTGGGCCATCGCGCCAAGCACTGACCGCAAACCAGTGACGTGAGCAGGACGGCACAGGACCACTGAAAAGGTGCCCAAGAACCGAATCATGCAGGATGAACTGATATTCATACCTCCGCCGAAGAGGCACACTGATCCGTGGGCCTATGTTTTCGCAGCCCCCGCCCTTGCGCTGTTGGCGGCGTTTCTGTTCATCCCCGCGGTGTGGGTGATTCTCACGAGTTTCGGCGCCGAATCTTCGGAAGCGGGCGCGGGCACGGGCTTTTCGGCATACATCCACCAGTTGAAATCGCGCGTGTTCTGGCGCACCATTCTCAACACGGCTTACTTCGGCGGAGTTTATGTTCCGGGCACGCTCATTGTCGGGTATGTTCTGGCACGCCTCATATTCCGAAAGATAAGATCTCGCAGATGGCTTGTGCTGCTGTTTTTTGTCCCATGCCTGATACCCACGGCGGCGGCTGGGCCGGTGTGGCATTGGCTGTGCGCCCCCGACGCCGGCCTCCTGAACCGCGCCCTGACTCTCGCGGGCTCAGGGCCCGTCGACTGGTTCCACTCGCCGAAGCTGGCGCTGCCGAGCATTGCGGTTATGTGCATATGGCAGAGCGCCGGGCTGATAACGGCGATCTTTCTGGCAGGCATGTGGGCCGTGCCCAGAGAATGCGGCGAGATGGCCGACCTCGACGGCGCCCGCGGCCTGCGGCGGCTGTGGCACGTAACGCTTCCGTCGGTGCAGGATGCCTTGCGCATTTCTCTGCTTCTGCTCCTCATCAATTCGGTGCGGGTTTTCGGTGCGATCTTCGTGGTAACGCGCGACGGCGGGCCGGCCAACTGGTCGACGACTCTGCCGTTCCTGGTGTATCGTGAAGGAATGAAAGTTGTCAAGTTTGACGGCGCCTGCGCGCTGTCGACACTCCTGTGCTTCGGAATTGCCATCATGGTCGTGCTCTTGCGCAGATTTCCGATGAAGCGGGGGCAGAGCATATGACAAGAAAACGCTGCACGATTTCAGGAGCCGCGCTGCTCGTGCTTGGCGCTCTGTGGTGTGCGCCGCTGATCGCAGTGGTTTGGCGGATACTTCTCGAGCACACATCGAGTGTGCCTTTGCAGTCGGACCCGGCAATGATGCGAGCGCTTCTGGTCGGGGTGCTGGTCAGTTGCGTGTCGGCCGTGTTGTCATGTGCATTCAGTGGCATGGCGGGCTATGCCTTTTCGCAAAAGCGCTTCTACTGCCGCGACGTGCTTTTCGGTGCGTTGGCCGGGGCGATGTTTTTTCCGCCGGTCGTCATGATGGCGCCGCTGTTCAGGATCACCGCGTGGCTTGGCATTTACGATACCCTCGCCGCGCTCATCTTGCCTTCGTCGGTGACGGCCTTTTCGGTGGTGTTCATGAAAGTTGCCGTCGATCGTGTTTCGCCCGAAACAATCGACTCGGCGAAGATCGACGGCGCCGGCGAGGTCGCGGTCTTCACGAAGATTGTAATTCCCCTGGTGCGAGGGCCGCTGCTGGCGCTCTTTGCGCTGCAATTCCTGGCAACCTGGGGCGCACTGGCGGTGCCGTGGGCCGTGGTAGACAGCCCCCGCCACTACACGCTGTCGCTGCGCCTGGCCGTGGCGATCCAGCAGCTCAACAGTGTGCCGGAGGCGGAAGTGCTGTGGTCCGCGGGCCTCATTGCCGTTCCGGCGCTTGTGCTGTTTGCATTCAAAGCGCGCGATATCATAAGGGGTGCGATGGGGGCGTTATTCAGATACGAATAACCGTGTCGCCGTCTCGTCCTCCTCGCCTCCCCTGCATAGACAAGCGCCATCAGCGCATGCACCGCGCCCGGCTCTCGCTTTCAGGCCACGGGCACCTCGAAGGATGCGCCGGCCGCGAGCGACAAGGTTGCGTCGTACTCGGATCTGGCGAGCAGGTACGACAAGACGGCTTCGGCACCCTGGTTCCTGTTCACGCCGGCCGGCATGAGGGCATCGCAACACGCGCCGGTGGCTGGGTCGATCAGTGCGATGCCAAGCCTGTTGTTTCCGTGATACCACATCAGCGCGTGGGCGGCGCGGTCGAGGTGCTCGGTGCAGCCGGTTGTGCGGAATGCACGGCACAGGGCCTCGACCATTGTTCCCGCCTCGACGGGCTGCTGATCGAAGGCGGGCTTTCTTTGGCCGGCCTTGAGCCAGCCGCGATTGCCCGGGATCTCCAGCCGGTTGCCGTCGAACATTACGCTTGTCAGGAAGCGCAGCGACCGCTCGGCAACATCGAGGTATTCCTCGTTCTCGAGGGTATCATAGGCGGCGTAAAGAGCCTGCGGCATGCGTGCGTTGCAATAGGTTATGATTTCTTCGAACCATTGCCAGCCGGTGCGTGCGGTGTGTTTGAAGAGCCTGACGAGGAAATCGGCGCCATGCCTGAGCATGTCGCGGGCGAGGTCCGAGTCTTGTATCTGGGTGCAGCCCAGCATTGCGAAGGCGAGGGCGCGCGGTGAGCGAAAGCGTGCGATGCGCGGGGCGCTTCGCTGGAAGATTTCGGCGGCGGCACCCCGGGCCGCCTGGTTTAGAGGAGGCGCTTCCCGGGCTGTAGCGGCCGCCCAGATGCCGCGGCCCTGGCAGTCTTCCGAGCCGATCATGTCGCACCATCGACGGTCGTAGGAAAGAAAATTGTGAAAGGTGCCGTCCGGCTGGTTTGCGAAATTCAGAAACGAAACGCAACGCAGCAGCACGGTCGTTGCTCGCGACCCGGCAGGTGGAAACGGATGCCTGCACAGAAAGATGATGGCACGGGCGACGTCGTCGGTGCAGTATCCTTCTTTCGGATCGGGGATGCCGTGAACGCCATGCTGGAAGATGCCGGTATCGTCGCACAACGCAAAGAAATGGTCGAGGTTGATCCGGGGGAGGGTCATAGCGACGGTTCAACTCCTTGGGTGCGGGTTACCACTGATTTGGGCTGCGACTGACTCCGGCGGAGGCGTGGCGCAATGCCGGCGCCGGCTGCGGCAACGAGTTTGCGTTGGGAAAAGGCGGCGTGCGTGAAAACGGTGGCGTATTGCCGCGCAACCGATTGCCACGCCATGCGGCGGCCGTATTCCTCCATGCGTGTTTCCATGGCGGCCCTGAGGTGATCGTCCGACAGCACGGCGGCCACCTCGCGGCCGAGGAGGTCACTGTTCTTGAATGGTGCAAATCGCCCGCGACGGTTTCCGAGCAATTCCGTGGCATAAAGGAACGGCGTGGAGACGATGGCCTTGCCGAAGAAGGCGGCGCGCGCCAGCGCACCTGATGTTATCTGATCGGCGCCGAGGTAGGGTGTTACGAAAACGTCGGTGGCCTCGAGAAAGACCGACAACTCCTCGTCGGCGAGGAATCTGTCGGCAAAGTGAACGTTCTGCTCCAATCCGCGCTCAGCCACCATTTGCTCCAGCTCTTCGCGATAGCTCTCCTGCTCGTGTTTCTTCACCAGGGGGTGGGTTCGGCCAAGGATGCAATACACGGCGTCGGGATGCCTGTCGACCACTTGCGGCATCGCCGCGATCATGTATTCCAGGCCCTTCCCGCGCGATAGCAGGCCAAAGGTGGAAATGAGTTTTCCGGAACGAAAGCCCAGCGAGTTCTTAGCCGCATATCGCCCCATGCGCCTGAAAGGCGGCACCCCGTGCGGGATGACCCTCACGCTGTCGAGGGGCACCGCATAATCGCTTCGCAGGAGATCGACGGCCACCTCCGCCATGACCACAGTGGCGCGGCTCGTTCTGACTATGGCACGGACGATTCGGCGCGGGAGGTCGCTGCACCGAGGAATTATGGTGTGGAGCGTTGTTACTATGGGCTTTCTGCACGCGGCATAAAAACCGATGAGGCCCTCGCCCCATTCCCCGGGAAAAATGCCGAACTCATGCTGCACGCAGACGACGTCGTAGTCGGAGCCGTTGACGATTTGGGCGAGGTCCGTGTATGCGCGGCGTTGATCGTTTGTGACACGGCAAACAACTTCGCCGCCGTACTCGAGGCGCTCACCGTCGTCGAGGTCGATGGCTGCAATGCGGGGGGCGATCCAGGGCGTGTTCTGTTTCAGGCTTGCGGTGAGGTCCCCGGCAAATGTGCCAATGCCGCAGGCTCGGGGCGGATAGGTGCTCAGAAAAAGTACTCGGAGTTTCCGTTTCATAACTGTTCCTCTCCTTGAGACGTCGCAAATCCTCCCGCTGGTCTTTCGGGAGCCGGCGTGCTTGTTGGCCAGGTGCTCGTTATTCAGGCCTCCCCATGAAGTACCACGTTCCGTCGGGGCGTTTGTGGAGGTCGGGCTTTCGCAATTCAATCTCGAAGCTGCCGCGCGCGACGCCGGCGTAAATTCGTGTTTCCGTTACTCGCTGGATAGTGAGGATGCCGGTTTCGACGATCTTTCCGCCGCCGCGTCCGTACCATTCCGTGAGTATCTTGTCACCGGGCCGCGGGCCGTTGCTCCTGAGGGCGTTCTTGTCTGACCTTGATCCGCTCTGTTTCATGATATTCTCCCCTTGCAGTTGCCGACGTCCGCCTACTCATCTACTCCACGTTGTCCTAATTGGCATGTCCGGGGGTGAAGCCGGTTACAATCGGGGCGTTGGTGTTTTTTTGCCGGCCGGCACGGGCCATGCTGTATCAACCAGCCGGGAAGGACCACCATTGCTTCACAAAGCCGCCCTGGTCGACGACGACCCCGGTGGTTCCGCACTTCATTTTGCTTGTCTGAGCTGCCGGCTCTCATGATGCAGTCGTGGAGGCGCTGCCATGCCGTTCGCTCTCCAACTCAAACTGCCGGCTTGCAAAGAATGCCTGCAAATAACGCGGTTGCTCTGGCAGGGTCTCGAAGTGTCTGGCGTGAAACCGACTTCCCTGTCGGGCCGCTGGTACTGCGGCAATCAGAGCATATCCTCCGACCGAGAACTGTTCGCCGATCAAAGGAATATACAAATCGAGAAGTGTCGTGCTGCCAAGTAGGCGTCAGGGCACCCGACAAGTCCCGCAGTAGCTGCTCACGTCCATACACTCAATTATACATCAGAATCCGCGAAAATCAAGCATGCTTGGGAAAACTTTTTCGCTCTTTCCGCATTTGCTTGGCTGGGTGCGACATTCTGTGTGACGCGCCACGATAAAAAATGGTTATTCATGAACCATGCTGGGCGACTCCGGAAGAATAGGCCCGGGTGTTGGAGCTCTGTGAGATGATGCGCCCTTTTCTTTTCAACCTGAACTAATGCAAGAACTGCGGAAAAATCGGGACTGCTATCCTATTTCAGCCTCATTTGCAGGCAGGTGGGCATGGGCACTTGCGCTCTCCAAACATGACCATCTATCCTGTGCAATTGAAATAGTGTAGCTGTCCCATTTTTCCGGAACATTGCAGTTGACACAATCCTACAGTCGTAAGATTGATCACCGACAAACCAAGTTCTCCGGCGTTACGACTCTCGGGTGTTGAGGTGCCAGGCGCGATGCAAAACTACTTCGTGAACTGCCTCGCCGCCGGCGGCAAATCAAGCATGTAGTTTACGACAAAGTTCACGAGGTAGTTGAGGAAGCCAAGTCAACAGGCCTGGTTGGCGACAGCCCGAAGGCTTGACATCTTGTCACCCTCACGATCACCCTACTCCTTCGATGGCTCATTAAGAGGGCGCGCCGCCAAGGCTATGCCCAAAACGCCTTGAAACGGCCATTAGCGGCCCCCCCTCCCAACGCAAATACATGACGGCTCCGTAACTCCTTGCGTACCAACAACTTGCATCCCTAGCCAGTGCCAGGCACTGGGCGAAGATGTAACTTGGGAAATACCAATAACTTACGACGCCGCTTGTCATTTGCGTTGCTCATAAGGTGAAATAAGGGCGTATAAGAGGGGCAGCGGTTCCGGCTTGCTGCTGCGAATACTGGCCGAAATTGCCGATAATGCAAGGTGCCGTTAGACGTAGTGGGCGGACGGAGGCAATGTGGCCGACCACGCAAGACGCCGGGACCGAAGGCCGGGCGAACTGGCAGGGGCCGAAAAACTCTCTGCGAAATGCATTCAACCCAGGGGCCTCTTGCCGCTGCGACCTTTTTTGGCGGCTTACAACGCAACCGGCTCCGGGCGGGGACGGGCGTGGCTGTCATGACATCAGCGACGAATGGCGGATTCATTCGATGACCAAAAACGGCACTATCTGGACTTCGTAGGCGGCTTTGGCTTCCGGCTCGGCCGACACGCGGAAGTCGATTCTGCTGCTGTAGAGGGACAGGCCGTGCGCCGCGAAGAAGAACCGTTGCAAGATGTTGTCGCGGTCGGTTTTGTCGGTGAACTGCACTCTTTAAGACACCGGGGCCCGAACGCTGTTTCGACGCTCGGGTCCACGCGCAGGTCTGACGGAGCGCTGTGGTCAGAACGTGTAGATCAGCGACGCCTGCGCCCGATAGCCGTCGCCGCTGGCTGCTCCCTTGTACTTCGTGAGCCAGTCGGTCAGCTCGAGGCCTACCTCGAGGTGCTTGCCGAAGCTGCGTATGGCATTTACAGAGACGGCGCGGTTGTATTTCCGCTGCGGCGCCGCCGGCGCCACAGCAACCGACAGGTCGCCGCTGTCGACGTCCTCCAGGCCGGCGTTGATGTTGAAACGCCACTGCGGCAGTGATCCCGGCTTGATCTTCAGTCCGACCCATCCGCCCCAGGTCTTGATCTCCTTGAGGGTCGCAGTGTTCACACCCTGGCCGATGCCGCCGAAGTACTGGTTCAGATTCTGGCCGTTGAATATCTCGCCCGTCAGAGACAGCGCCTTGTTTATCGGTGCGGTCATGTCGAGGCCGACAAACCAGCTCTTGTAATGTTTGCTGCTGTTGCCGGCCTCCTCGCCGGCGATGTGGCCCGATACTCCAACAACGAAGTCCTCTCCGCCCGGCCGCCTGATGGCAACGCTCACACGGGCTGCGCCGCCGGGGTAGCCTGCATCTTCTCCGCTGTCATCGGTGGCCGCCAAGCCGGGTGCGGCGCGTCCGATACTTCGAAACGCGGCACCCTCGAGCTTGAGCCTGGAGCCCTCGCTGATGGAGATTCCCTTTGTGAGCCGGAGCTGCGGCCGGCGGTATCCGATGTTGCCCACGTTCCAGAAAACTGTGTAGTTCAGGGTTTCCGGAGCGAGAGGGGAAGCGAGGTCCGACGTCTGCCCGGCTATGAGGCTGCAGTCAGAGTCGGGCCAATCGAGCTTTATGAAGGCGTGCCGCACAAGAATGCCCGCCTTGTTCTCACCGGCGCCGTTGCCGTAAAAGTCTGTTTCGACTTTGCCGCTCGACTGTGCGCCGGCAACCTCGGGACCTTTGAAAACAAGACGCAGGCGGGTCTGATTCGCAGTCATATTGAACATGTTGTCATTCTGGTTGCCCGTTTCCGACTCCGCCCATGTCGCATAATTACCCGTGTTCATGTCCGTCGAGTCGTATGATGCATCGAGTTTGATGTAACCGGAGAATTGAACATCGAGCGTTGACCACACAGGCAGCCTGCCCTGGGCGGCCGCCGGCTCCCGGCCGATTGCCTGCTTCACCTCCCGCAGTTCATTCTCCAGGTCGGTGATCCGCTGTTGAAGGCCGGCATTGACCTCACCGGCAAGTCCATTCCGGCACGTCACGATTATTGCAAAACAAAAAAGCAATGCGGCTGTCTCAGTGCAGAAACCTTTTCTCATGTGAATTGAATCCCTGATGATATTCATCATGTCGAGTGTTGTTCAGAAGTGTGCGATTGAGGACCTATTTCAGATTGGCCTCCTTCCTTTGTGTAGCCGTTTCTCCGATTTCGAGACACAGAGCATCCGCCTTCAGCGCCTCGAAGACTGCCCGCCGGGCGTACCCGGCAAGCTATAAAGAGAGTGTAGTGTACGAAAATCGTCCGCATTAATCAAGCGGTGTTTTGGCTGACGCCGCCCCAGCGCAGATACATTGTGATCCGCCGTGAGCGAGAACGCGGCTGCTATGACATAAACGGTGGATGGCGGGCCTATTCGATGACCAGAAACGCCACTATCTGGACGTTGTAGGCGGCTTTGGTTTCCGGCTCGGCCGACACGCGGAAGTCGATTCTGCTGCTGTAGAGGGGCAGGCCGTGCGCCGCGAAGAAGAATCGTTGCAGCTTGTTTTCGCGGTCGGTTTCGTCGGTGAACTGCGGCTCGCGCTTGCCCGAGAGGCGCACCCACCCGCCGCCGTCGGCGCTGACCTCGATGTTGCCGCAATCGTCGGGCCGGCGCATGAGCAATCCCACGATGCGGCCCTTCCCGGGCTGGAAGCTTCCGGTGAGGCCGGGCTTGCCGGCGGCTATATACTTGAGCGGGCCGGTTTGCATCGGAACGAAACCGCCCGGGTCACCTGCAAGATGGGCGGGCACGAAACGCGGAGAGGCCCATGGGTCTTTATGAACCGTTTTTCTCGGCAGGGGGTGATCTTGCAGCTTGCGGCGTTCAGGCGGGGTGGCCTCGAATAGCTCGTACTGCCGTTTAAGCTCGTTCACGAGCACCTGGCCATGCACCTCATATCCCAGGGCGTTGGGGTGGATGACGTCGCCCATGTAGGTTTTCCACGGTTCGCCGGCGAGGATGCGGCGGGCAAGCTCCCTCTGCGTGTCGGCCAGCGCACAGCCGTAATGCTTTGCGACATCACGCTGAAACCTCACGGAGGCCGGCGTCGCTCCGGCGCGATACTTGTCGAGCATGCTCTTGAAGAGGCCCATGTTCATGATGCAATCGGCCTGTGGCATCATCATCCGCAGCCGCCGTATGTAGCCCTCGGTGGCCCGTTCGGTGATCTGCTTGCCTGCGTCGCCCCAGGCGCCGTTGGCGGCGCCGAACTCCACGAGCACGAGGTCCGGGCGCCGGGCGAAGACCTTGTCTTCCATTCTGAAAAGCTGCAGCTCGGGGCCGATCGCGAAGATGATGCCGGTCTTCAGTTCGATGTTGGCATCGGGAAAGGTGGTCCTGAACCATTCATGCACGTAACTGTAGAAGTTGATCGTCTTGCCGCCGTGGTCTGATCCGTGGGCGACGGAGTTTCCGATCACGACGATCTTCAACGACTTCTGTTTGGTGAGCCTCACGAAGCTGTTGTGAAGGGCCGAGGGTTTGCGCCGCGATTCATCGGGCGCGGCAATCGCCGGCACGCCGGCCCGGGCCACGGCCGCGGCGAGGGCAATCGCAAGGAGGATGAGCCGGTATATTCGCACGCGCGTTCCTTCAGTTCGAGCAGGGTTAATGTTCCGGCTCGCCCCTACCGCGCTCAAGCGCATTTGTTATCATGCATCCGAGCGAAAGCTCGGTCCGCCTTTGCTACAATTCCCCCAGCAGATCCTTCAGGGCCGGATACAGCCGCCGGTATTTGTCGTGCAGGTCGCGGTAGGTTTCGTGACGCTTGGCGTCGGGCTCGAAGATGCGCTCCTGCTGCACAAACTGCGCCACGCCTTCGGCGGCGTCGGCGAAGACGCCTGTCGATGCGCCTGCGAGGATCGCCGCGCCCAGGATGCCGCACTCGGTGATGCGGGGACGAATGAACGGCACGCCGAAGATGTCGGCCTTGATCTGGAGCCAGGCGTCGGACTTCGCCCCGCCGCCGGTGGCCACCAGCTCGGAGGTGTCAATGCCCATGCCCGCCAGCGCGTGGATGCTGTCTACGAAGTAGAACGTGACCGACTCCATGATCGCCTTGAGGA
>JABMSA010000505.1 GCA_013202185.1 Planctomycetota bacterium | reverse complement strand
GCCCAGGCCTCATAGCCTTCCCAAGTCCCAGTTGCGAAGCCTGTGGTTTCATCGTCATCCCACTCGTACAGTTCTCCTGCCGTCTTATCATTGTAGGAGTAGCCCGCGTTAGTCACCTGGGCGTTCCATGAGTCCGAGGCTGCGACACGGGTTTCGAGGACCAAGCCGTAGATGTCCGGGGCATCTGTGGGTGCATTACCGTCGTATCGTCGGATGTAAAGGTCGCCGGCAACCATGTTGGCCAGCGTCAAGCCCGAAGTGTAGGTGTCTAGGTACTCGGAGGTTCCGTAGTCAACCCTTGAGGCTTTATCGCCAAAGTTGGTGTCGATGTTGAAGCGAAACTTTCCCAGCACATCGGTGCTCGACACGCTCATCGAAAATATTTCGCATGGCCTCGTGCCGCTAGCAGTAGGCGTCCCGTCGGCCGGCAGGCCGCTGTTCGGGGGTTCTTCGCCGGTTGTCCAAGTGTCAGCGTATGCTTGCGAGCACATCAGTAGGCTGGCAGCCAGAAAGGCAACAATAGCCACCATTCTGAGGTCAGCAAAAATCCTTGTCATTGTCTTTTTCTCCATTAAAAACACTCAGTTAGGTTTCTCTATTCCGGGGCTCGAGTGTTTCGGGCCACACGGGATTTCAGTGTGAAAACACACCACGTTCGGCATGAGAGCTGAATGCGGTCAGCGTATGCCGAACGGACCGGTCACGTGGAGAAAGGCGGAGGCCGGGCAAAGAGGGAAAAGGGAAGCGGTTGGAGGGGTAAAGAGGCCTTTCGCTCTCGCAGGACGAAACCGCACAGGGGGGCCTCGCCAAATGAGGAAGCTTGGGGTGCGAGAGTGGAAGACACAAAAGAACCGGAAACCGCCTGTGTCAGATCGAGGCTGGCTTCCGGATGCGATGCTATATTATCGAGCAATGATGACGAACCGGCGAACGCCGGCGGCTCGGACTCCAAGCGCCTGAGAAGTCCAACGAAGTCAAAGTCAGGTGTACGACTCTCGGAGGCGAAACGCTGGCCGTCGGGAACAAGCGGCTGGCTTGCCTCGGGACGGTTGGCGGCGTTGGGCCCGGAGACGAGCAGCCGTGGGAGCGCGTTGAGGCCGGTCCGCCCTAGAGAGATGACCGCTACAGCAAGGAGCGCCCATTTGCGTCGGCCACGTACGAAGGCAACGCACAGCACGCCCTGCAGGAGCATGAGCAGTGCAGCGGGCGGCCCCGCAAGCGTGATGGCTTTGGATGCCCCTTCTGGTTGGGCCACTTTGCCGCTGGTCGTGTCGGCTGGTGCGCTCGGCAGAGCGACAGCACCTGAAGCAGTGATGTCCGCCATAGCCAACGGCGAGGCGGTGACGCTGTCCAATGGCGGCAGTTCCGAGAAGACCAGCTCGGTCGGATCGCCGTGAAGTGATGCCGATTGCGCGCCCCAACCGTCGTGCTCGGCGCCGGGCGATGCCCACGCCACAACCGTCAGTGCGAAGACAGCTATCCAAGTTGTCGCTAACGCTCTCAAGCCCACTTCGGTCTCTCCGTGATAACACTCATGATGGAAATTGTGCCCGCCGGGCCACAAAATCCGCTCACATGCGAACCTCACCAAAAGCTATTTGGGGGCTGTCCGCATGCGTCCTGGCAGAACCACTAAGTAAGTATACCACATTATTTGGCCTTTGTCAAGCGCTTTTGCCGTTTTTTTTCGGTTTTTCTTGTTTTTTTTGCCTTTTTTTCTCCACGAGCACGCACGGCAGTCGCGCACCTCGGTGGGTCGCGCCCGCGCGGCAGATGCATCCCAACACCAGCGTGCATGGCGCGCGATGGAGGATCTTCAACTCAATTGTCGCACGCCAAGCCCGAATCCGCCCATTGGCAACTCCTTCGTTGCCAATAATTGAATCCGCCATCTGCCGACCCACATTGCCCCTTGGCTCCATCCTAAGTACATCTGTTCGCAAGTACGGTCACGTGCTTGTAGAGACGCCCCGGTGGGGCGTCTCAGAGGAGACGGGCCACCGGCCCGTCTCTACAATGCCATCGCCG
>JABMSA010000504.1 GCA_013202185.1 Planctomycetota bacterium | reverse complement strand
TTGGGCGGAGCGGCACTGGATGTATTCGGGTATCAGTTTCAGCACGGCCAGTTGTTTGATGCGGGTGTTTGCGATGCGTGTCAGCTTTGCATCGGGGCCGAGCGTCTTCAGGTAGGTCCAGTATTCAAACGCCTTGGTCACGCGAAAATCCTCGTCGCAGTGCCGGGCGAGTGTCTCTACGATTTGCAGATCGCGCGAGCCCCTTTCAACGGCATCTTCCATCCACTTGGCAGCCGTGCGCATGTGGCCGAGCTTTTCAAATTGCCTCGCGATGAGCGCGTAGTTGTCGGGCGCGTCGGGCGCCTTGTCGATGGCCTGCCCGGCCTTTACGATTTGGGCGATCGCGGCCCTCTTGCCTCGGCATTGGTTGCGTATCTGCTCGGCGGTTTCGTAACGCAGCACGCAGTCGAGTATTTCGATGGCCTTGTCGAACTGCCCCACGCGCTCGCAGATACGGACCGCCCCGAGAAACGCTCTTGTGTTTTGTCGGTCCTTCTCGAGGATGTCTTTCCATTGTGTCATTGCCGCGTGGTAGTTCAACTGCGCGAAATGAAGCTCGGCCGTGGCGGCCTTGGCCTCCGGGGCGAGGGGGCTTTCCGGGTACTCTTCGGCGAGGAGCGCGTAGTCGGCAAGGGCCTTCGACGTCTTGCCTTCCGCTGCGAGCTTCCGGGCGCGTTCGAAAAGCTTCGCGGCGGCCGGCGCCTGGATTTCCCGCAGCTTCTTCATCGCCTGCGGGTAACCGGGCTTCAGCTCGAGCGCTCGACGGAGGAGCGCAACGGCCTCGTCATCGAGCTTTTCCTTGGCGCAGTAGAGGGCGATTTGGTAATGACCTTCGGCATCGTCCTCGTTCAGGCCCCGCAGCATAGTGCGATACAGGTCGCGCGGAGTGTCTTGCTCGATGATCTGCTTGATGTCTTCACGCCGCAGCGACACTTCCGAGTTTTCAAGGCGCACCGTCACCGAGTTCTCGTCTTGTGCCACCACCTCGCCCTCGAGCCGGTTGCCGTTCTTCAGCAGCACAACGTCCGCGCGGGCCGTGTGCACCAGAATAATCAACGCGTACGCAATCAGGATTCGCAGGGTCATTCTCCATCTCCTCCGAGAATATCTCACATGCGCAGCCTACCACAGTAGCCCAATGAAATCAAAAGTTTTCCCTTTGATTTGATAAGGCCGGGCAGCTATATTATGTTAGACGCAGCAGGCAAGCGAAAGTTCCCAGGCTTATGCACCACAGAATCCTCATCATTCGCCCGGGCGCGCGCGGCGATTTTGTCCTCTCGCTGCCGGTGGTCGCCGGCCTTCGAGAGCAGTGCCCGCATGCACGCATCGAAGTTCTCGCAAGGGGCGGCGTTGCATCTCTTGCCGACGGCATCGCCCACAAGACCGGCAACCTCGACACTTTCGTCGTTGCGGGGGCCGGCGGCTCATTCCAGTATCTCGATTCGTTCGATCTCATCATCACGTGGTCGGCAAGCCCGAGCAGCCCATACGTAACGGAAGGGTTCGGGGGCGAGGCGGTGGTCCTGCCGGCGACGCCTGTGAGCGGCGTTGCCGCGTCGCTCTTCTTCTTCGAACGCGTTCCGCAATTGCGCGGCGTCGAATGGCGGCCGGCTCGCGTTTGCATAGCCGCCGCTGAGGCGGCCGAAGCCGACCGCCTGCTCGCAAACATCGGCCTCGACCCGGCGCGCGGAGCGCTGGCCGTGCACCCGGGCAGCGGCGCACGCCACAAGTGCTGGCCGGCGGAGCACTTCGCCCGCGTGATCGACAGCCTGCTGAACGCGGGCCGGCAGGTGCTGATGCTGCAAGGCGAAGCGGATGCGCAAGCCGTGACGGAAACGATGCGGCTGCTCGCCCCCGACCGCCTACCCGTACTGCGCCACCTGCCCCTGAGGATACTGGCGGCCGTGTTGCATCGATGCGGCCATTACCTGGGCAACGATTCCGGCGTCAGCCACCTGGCGGCTGCGGCCGGTGCCGATTGCACCGTCGTGTTCGGCCCGACGGACCCCGCCGTATGGTCGCCGGCAGGGCCAAACGTAACAGTCGTTGTATCGAGCGTACCTTGCAGGCCATGCGGGAAAACGCATCCGGACTGCGACACGCTGGAATGCCTGACAAAGCTGGCGCCCGAGCGCGTGCTCGAGGTCAATCGTTCAACAACGACCATCTCACTCCGAAAGCCCAAGAGTTTCTGAAGGGGGTGTCCGCCTAACACTACAACGCTACAAAAGGCTCAAAGCACTTGGTTAGCTTGGACAGATCAATACCCAATCGCTTCAGCACCTGGCACCGGTGCTTGCGGTGGCTGACAGCAGCAAGCGTGTTGTGCGTCTGCCAGTA
>JABMSA010000503.1 GCA_013202185.1 Planctomycetota bacterium | reverse complement strand
GGTGCGAACCTCTCCGGCGCCAACCTTCGCGGCGCCGACCTGAGCGACGCCGCCCTCCCCGGCGCAAGGCTGTCCGGCGCCGACCTCACCGGCGCCGACCTCACCAACGCCGACCTCACCGGCGCCGACCTCACCGACGCCGACCTCAGACGGGCGCGCATCTGGTCGGTGAAGCTCCACGAGCCCAACGAATGGAGCCATGCCGATTTCTCCAGCGCAAAGTTCGATCGCGGCACGTCGTTTCTCCACACCGACATCAGCCGCACCAACTGGGCCGGCAACCCGCTCCTCAAGCGGCACGTCGAAGACCAGCAGTGGCTCGAGGCATGGCGAAGCAGCAGCCCCACCAGAAAACGTCTCTATTGGCTCTGGCTGATAAGCTGCGATTGCGGCCGCAGCTTCACCGTGTGGGCGCTATGGTCGTTGGCGCTGATGGCGGCGTTCGGGCTACTCTTTCTCGGCCCGCTCAAGAGCAGCATCGAGGTCGACCCGGGGCTCGCCGGAGACCGCGCCGTTACCGCGTTCACATACTTCTACTACAGCATTGTTACCTTCACCACGCTGGGCTTCGGCGACATCACACCATGCGATTGGCCGGGTGAAGCCGCCGTGATCCTCGAGGTGATCGTAGGCTACGTGATGCTCGGCGGCCTCATCAGTATTTTTGCCAACAAGCTGGCACGGCGCGCATAGCACGCCCCGGCGCGCAGAATCCGGGGCGACAGGCGCCCAACCGGCTCTCGGCACAAGGTTTTTTCTTGACTTCAACGCACCGGCGCAGTAAAATACAAGAACGAGCAAGGTTATTGCGTCGAAGCACAGGAGCAGATAAAGACGTGCACGAGCAAGGAAAACAAGTATTGCTGGGCCTGGGGCTGGACAACAACGACGGCCACACCCGCGTTACGCACGGAGAGAACTTTCACCTTTTCGGCGGCTCCGAGGATACCCACGAGCGGATGCAGGAGCACGCCATCAAGATAAATGAGAAGCTGCACGAGCGCGAGAAGACCCTCGACACTGTAAGCCACGACGAGCTGCGCGAGATAGTGGACGACGTCGTACCGTGATCGGCGGCGGGGTTCAGCCGCCCTCGAATGCCGCCTTGCAATGGTCGGTCATCGGCCGATCGCTCCGATTTCATTCCCACGTTTTCTTTATTGCTGCGTTATTTCCTCCATCGTTCGTCCGGTGCGCGCGGAGTCGGGCTTTCTCTGCAATATGTCTTCCTCGCGGTCGGCGTGATCGTCCTTGCCCTTGATGAGCAGCCAGTTCTCGTCCTTGCCGCCCATTCTGGTCTGCACGAGCGAGAAGATGCCCTTCAGCTTTTTCCCATCCAACACCATCTTGATCACACCCGCGGCGAGCGCAGCGGCGGCATCGCCTTCCACAACGGCATAAGTGCCCTCGTCCCAGATCATCACGGTGCCGGCGCCGTACTCTCCCTCGGGAATTACGCCCTCGAAATCCTTGTAGTCGTACGGATGGTCTTCCACCATGACGGCCAGGCGTTTTTGTGACGGATTCACCGACGGCCCCTTGGGTATTGCCCAGCTTTTCAACACGCCGCCGATCTCGAGGCGGAAGTCGTAGTGCAGCCGGCTGGACTTGTGCCTTTGCACTACAAATACAGCCTGCCCGCGCGTGTTCGCACCGGCTTCGGGCTTTGGTTCGCCCGTCCTGGCGAAGTCGCGTTTCTTCTCGTATTCATTCAGTGTCATCGCTCGTTCTCCGGTTCGGCTTGCCTGTTCGCTCTGCCCCACGGCCCAGGTATTATAACAGGGCGCTCGTCGCATCGAAAGAGCAAAGGCCGCCGGCGGGTGGAAAGACCTCCGGCTGCGTCTATTTTTCCGACACCGCCGCGCATCATACATTCCATCTCCGGGGCGCATAGCCCCGCCCGCATGTCGTTAATCAAAACAAGAGCATCAAGTGTGCAAAGGAGGGAGGTTGGTGCCTTATGAAAGCAGTGGGAGGTCACGTATGGATCGCGGGGATTGTTGCGCTTGCGCTTGTGTCGTGCACAGCCACCGACCAGCCGGCCGATCCTTACCTGGGTGCGCCCGCGCGCGGCACGCCATACGACGGCAAATACGAAAGGGTGCGGCTTTATCTCAGCGAAGCCCGCGCCAGGATCTCCTACACGCCCGAGCAGGGGAATAGAGATTACTGGCAGCTTCCCGAGGAGACCGAGACGCTGGGCACGGGCGACTGCGAAGACATGGCCATCTGGCTATACGTCAAGATGAAACGCAACGGCCTCGATACGGTACGCCTCTGCATCGGCAAGCACACCGCCAAAGCACCACTGATGCACGCATGGCTGATCTGGTTTCACGGCAACAACCTCTACATACTCGATCCATCCGTAAGCGCCAAGCCGATCAGGCGGGGCAAGATTCGCGCCGGAAGCTACATCCCCTACTACTCGTACGACGGCGACCTGAAATGGCGCCACAGGGACGCCGGCTGAGCAATCCCACCTCTGCGGAATGCCAACCTCACCACAAGCCAAACAGGAGGTGCCCGGCCCTCTGCCACATCCGGCCTGTCTTAAACTTGATTCTGACCGCCAAATCAAATATCATTACAGGATGCGACAGCGCGGCGCAGCCGCGCCGCTTGTACTGTTCATCAACGGTGATACTCAATGGACGCCGAAAACCTGAAGCAACTCCTGGAGAGCGTCCGCGCCGGCAAGATGCCCGTAGCCGACGCGCTCGAGCGGATCAAGCATCTGCCGTTCGAAGACCTGGGTTACGCAAAACTGGATAGCCACCGCGCGCTGCGCTGCGGCTTTCCCGAGGTGATCTTCTGCCCGGGCAAGACCGTCGATCAGATCATGGGCATCCTCGAGCGCCTCACGGCACACAATGGTCCGGTGCTCGCCACACGAGCCGAGCCGCACGTGTACGAGGCGGTGGCGAGAAGATGGCCCGAGGCCGAATACAACACGTTTGCGCGCACTATCACGTTCAATGCCCCGGCACAGCCCAGGCACGACGGCTACATACTCCTGGCCACCGGCGGTACCTCCGACATGCCCGTCGCAGAGGAGGCCAAGGTTACGGCCGAAATCATGGGCCACCGCGTAAGGACGATCTACGATGCGGGCGTCGCGGGCATTCACCGTCTGCTGCAGTCGCACGACGAGATATTCGAGGCGAACGTCATCATCGTCGTCGCGGGGATGGAGGGCGCCCTCGCCAGTGTCGTGGGCGGCCTATCGAGCAGGCCGGTCATCGCGGTGCCCACCAGCGTGGGTTACGGTGCGTCGTTCTCCGGCCTCGCGCCGCTGCTCACCATGCTCAATAGCTGCGCCGCGGGCATCTCGGTGGTGAATATCGACAACGGCTTCGGCGCCGGATACATCGCGGCACTAATCAACCAGGGGCCGACCAAACGAAAGGAATGAGCAGAATGTCTCGCAGCGAAACGCTTTTGCGCCTGAAGGAACTGGTCATTGCAGCAGTGGTCCGAGCCGACGACACCGACAAGGCGCTCGCGGCGGTGCAGGCCTGCTACGACGGCGGCGTAAAGATCATCGAGATCACCTTCACCGTGCCCGAGCCGATCAAGACGCTCAGGGCGGTAGACGAGAAATTCGGCGACAGCGTTCTGCTGGGCGCCGGCACCGTGCTCGGGGCGGACAACGCGGCGGCCGCCATCGACGCCGGGGCGAAATTCATCGTCAGCCCCGTCACCGAGCACTGCGTCATAGAGCTTTGCAACAAGCGCGACGTACCCGTCATGCCGGGCGCCCTCACACCAACGGAAATCTACAGCGCCTGGCGCGCGGGGGCCGACATTGTCAAGGTATTCCCCGCGTCGCTGTTCGGCCCGAAGTATTTCAAGGCCCTCCATGCGCCGCTGCCGCAGGTGCCGATAATGCCAACCGGCGGGGTGAGCGTGGCAACCGTGCCCCACTGGCTGGCCGCCGGCGCCGAGGTGCTGCCAGTGGGCGGCGCACTCGTCGACAAGCAGGCGATGAACGACGGCCGCTTCGACGTCATCACAAACAACGCCCGCCAACTCATGGCGGCGGTCGAGGAGTTTCGGAAAGGACAACACTAAGTACACCTGTTCGCAAATACGGTCACGTACTTGTAGAGACGCCCCGGTGGGGCGTCTCAGAGGAGACGGGCCACCGGCCCGTCTCTACAATGCCATCGCCG